>JAPPDX010000130.1 GCA_028824415.1 bacterium
CGGCCAGCGACACCTACATCGAGAAGGACGCCTCGATCAACGACGAGATCGAGCGGCTGCGGCATTCCACCACTTCGGCCCTGCTGACCCGCCGCGACGTCGTCGTGGTGGCGTCGGTGTCGTGCATCTACGGCCTCGGCGGGCCCGAGGAGTACCAGAACCAGCTGCTGGTGCTGCGCACCGGCGAGTCCTACGACCACCGGGCGATCCTGCGCCGACTCGTGGACATGCACTACGAGCGCAACGACATCGACCTGGCGCGGGGCCGCTTCCGGGTGCGGGGCGACACCCTCGAAGTGCGCCCCGCCTACGAGGAGAACGTGATCCGGGTGGGGCTCTTCGGCGACGAGGTGGAGCAGATCACGCTGCTGGACCCGGTCACCGGCGAGCGCCTCGACAGCCTCGAGGAGGTCGTCCTCTTCCCCGCCAGCCACTACGTGACCACCCCCGAGCGCTTGCAGGCCGCAGTCGGGCGCATCGAGGCGGAGTTGGCCGAACGCCTGGGGCAGTTCGAGGCGACGGGCCGGCTCCTGGAGGCGCAGCGTCTGCGCATGCGCACCAGCTACGACCTGGAGATGCTGCAGGAACTGGGCTACTGCAACGGCATCGAGAACTACTCGGCGCCCATCGACGGGCGGGGCCCCGGCGAGGCGCCGTTCACACTGCTGGACTACTTCCCCGAGGACTACCTCACCGTCATCGACGAATCGCACGTGGCGGTGCCGCAACTGCACGGTCAGTACGAGGGCGACCGCAGCCGCAAGCTGACCCTCATCGAGCACGGCTTCCGCCTGCCCTCGGCGGCGGACAACCGGCCGCTCACCTTCGATGAGGTCTTCGAGCGGGTCGGTCAGGTCGTGTTCCTGTCGGCCACGCCCGGATCCCACGAACTCTCGGTGTCGGACCGGGTGGTGGAACAGATCGTGCGTCCCACCGGCCTGGTGGACCCGGAGGTGGTTGTGAAGCCGACCCGGGGCCAGATCGACGACCTACAGGAGATGATCCGCGAGCGGGTCGCCGCCGAGGCTCGGGTCCTGGTCACGACGCTCACCAAGAAGATGGCCGAGGACCTCACCGAGTACCTCCTGGAGATGGGTGTCCGAGTGCGCTACCTGCACAGCGAGGTCGACACGCTGGCCCGGATCGAGATCCTGCGCGATCTGCGGCTCGGCCACTTCGACGTGCTCGTCGGCATCAACCTGCTGCGGGAGGGCCTCGACCTGCCGGAGGTCTCGCTGGTGGCGATCCTGGACGCCGACAAGGAGGGCTTTCTGCGCAGCGAGACCTCGCTGGTGCAGACGATCGGCCGCGCGGCCCGCAACGTGGACGGCCAGGTGGTCATGTATGCCGACGTGGTCACCGACTCCATGCGCCGGGCCATCGAGGAGACGAACCGCCGGCGCGCCCGCCAGCAGGCCCACAACGCCACCCACGGAATCAGCCCGCAGACCATCCGTAAGGCCGTGACCGACATCCTGTCGCTCATCCGACCGGAGGAGACGGCGCCGGTGCCCCAGCGCCAGCGCCACGAGCGGCGCGGGCGGCGGGGCGTCGCCGGGAGGGCGGCCGAGGGTCTCGACGTCTCGAGCGACGACCTGCCGCGGCTGATCGCCGCGTTGACCGAGGAGATGCAGGCGGCCTCCGCCGACCTGCGCTTCGAGTACGCGGCCCGGCTGCGTGACGAGATCAACGAGTTGCGTCGGGAGATGCGCGATATCGCCGGCGCCCACGCCGTCGGCGCCTGAACAACGGGTTTTCTCCAGGTTTTCCACAGTCGGGGACGACTCCGATGCGGCGCTCCGGCACCTACGCTGGACCCGTGGACGACCGGCTGGTCATTCGGGGAGCGCGTGAGCACAATCTGCGAGACATCTCCCTGGAGTTGCCGCGGGACCGTCTCATCGTTTTCACCGGTATCTCCGGTTCGGGCAAGTCCTCGCTGGCGTTCGACACCATCTACGCCGAGGGTCAGCGGCGCTACGTGGAGTCGCTCTCGGCCTATGCCCGCCAGTTCCTGGGGCAGATGGACAAGCCGGACGTGGACTTCATCGAGGGGCTCTCACCGGCCATCTCCATCGACCAGAAGAGCGCCTCCCGGAACCCCCGGTCCACCGTCGGCACGATCACCGAGGTCTACGACTATCTCCGACTGCTGTTCGCCCGCGTGGGCGTGCCGCACGATCCCGAGACCGGCGAACCGCTCGTCCGCCAGACACCCCAGCAGATCGTGGACCGGGTGTTGCGGCTGCCCGACGGCACCCGCTTCCAGGTTCTGGCGCCCGTGGTGCGGGGACGGAAGGGCACGTACGAGACGCTGCTGGCCGAGTTGGAGGCCGAGGGATACGCCCGGGCCCGCATCGACGGCGAGTTGCACGAGCTCGCGGACGTGGCGGGCACCGACGCCGACGGGCGGCCCCGGCTGGACCTGGCCCGCTACGAGATGCACGACATCGAGGTCGTCGTCGACCGCCTGGTCTCCCGGGAGGGGATCGAACGCCGCCTGACCGACTCCGTCGAGGCGGCGTTGCGGCTGGCCGACGGCGTGGTGCAGATCGAGGTCGTGAAGCTCGGCGGTGAGGAGGCGGATCTCGATCTCGACGTGGAACCCGGCGAGATCCTCACCTTCTCCCAGCACCTGGCCCGGCCCAGCGACGGCAAGTCCTTCGAGGAGTTGGCCCCCCGCAACTTCTCGTTCAACTCGCCCTACGGCGCCTGCCCGCAGTGCGATGGCCTGGGCACCCGGTTCGAGGTGGATCCCGATCTGGTCGTGCCCGACCCCTCGCTCAGCCTGGCCCAGGGCGCCCTGGCGCCGTGGGCCAGCGGCCACAGCCAGTACTACGAGCGCCTGCTGGAGTCGACCGCGGAGGAGTTGGGGGTGGACTTCGACGCTCCCTGGGAGACCCTCCCGCCGAAGGCACAGGCGGTCTTCCTCCACGGCGGCCTCGGCCGGCGGGTGCAGGTCCGCTACCGGAACCGCTACGGGCGCGTGCGCAGCTACAACGCCCGCTTCGAGGGTGTGATCCCCAACCTGCAGCGGCTCCACTCCGAGACCGGCTCGGAGAACAGCCGCCAGAGGATCGAGGGCTACATGCGGGAGGTGCCCTGCGCGCACTGCGGGGGCGCACGCCTGCGCCCCCTGCCGCTGGCGGTGACCATCGACGGCCGCAACATCGACGACGTCTGCACGCTTTCCATCCGTGACGCCGCCAAGCTGTTCGACGAGATCCGGCTCAGCGAGCGTGACGCCCTCATCGCCGATCAGGTCCTGAAGGAGCTGCGTTCCCGGCTGGGCTTCCTACTGGCAGTCGGTCTTGACTACCTCACCCTGGCCCGCTCGGCCGGCACGCTCTCGGGCGGGGAGGCGCAGCGGATTCGGCTGGCCTCGCAGATCGGCAGCGGTCTGGTGGGCGTGCTGTACGTGCTGGACGAGCCCTCCATCGGGTTGCACCAGCGCGACAACGCCCGGTTGCTGGACACGCTCCTGCGGCTGCGCGACCTGCCCAACACGGTGATCGTTGTCGAGCACGACGAGGAGACCATCCGCACCGCCGACCACGTGGTGGACATCGGGCCGGGCGCCGGCAGCCACGGCGGCGACATCGTGCACAACGGCCCCGTCGAGGCGTTGCTGGCGAACCAGGAATCCCTCACCGGGCAGTACCTCAGCGGGGAGCGTGAGATCCCGCTCCCGCTGCTGCGCCGCCCGCCGGGCGACGACTGGCTCGTCGTGCGGGGGGCGCGCGAGCACAACCTGGACGACCTGGATGTGGAGATTCCCCTGGGCTGCTTCGTGGCGGTGACCGGCGTGTCGGGCTCGGGCAAGAGCACGCTGGTGAACGACATCCTCTACCGGGCACTGATGCAGAAGGTGTACCGCTCACGGATGGTGCCCGGTCGCCACCGCGGCATCGACGGGGTCGAGGCGCTGGACAAGGTCATCAACATCGACCAGCAGCCCATCGGCCGCACACCCCGGTCCAACCCCGCCACCTACACCGGTGTGTTCGACCACATCCGCAAGCTTTTCTCGCGCACCAACGAGGCCCGGGTACGGGGCTACCTGCCGGGGCGGTTCTCCTTCAACGTGTCCGGCGGTCGCTGCGACGCCTGCTCCGGCGACGGCAACATCCGCATCGAGATGCACTTCCTGCCCGACGTGTACGTGCCGTGCGAGGTCTGCCGGGGCGCCCGCTACAACCGCGACACCCTCGACATCACCTTCAAGGGGCGCAACATCGCCGAGGTGTTGGCCATGTCGTGCGAGGAGGCACTGGAGTTCTTCGCCAACCAGCCGGCCATCGCCCGGCACCTCCGCACGCTCGTGGACGTGGGGTTGGGCTACATCCGCCTCGGACAGCCCGCGCCGACCCTGTCCGGCGGCGAGGCGCAGCGGGTGAAGCTGGCCGGCGAACTGGCCAAGCGCTCCACCGGCCACACGATCTACCTGCTGGACGAGCCCACCACCGGCCTGCACTTCGACGACATCCGCAAGCTGCTGGGCGTGCTCGGCAGGCTGACCGACGCCGGCAACACCGTCCTGGTGATCGAGCACAACCTGGACGTCATCAAGACGGCAGACTGGATCATCGACCTCGGCCCCGAGGGCGGCGACGGCGGCGGGCGCATCGTGGCCGAAGGCCCGCCCGAGTTGGTGGCCAAGGACGAGGAGAGCCACACCGGCCGTTTCCTGCGACGTCTTCTGGTGTAACGGCCCGCAATCCGGGGCAGTTTGCTCGCCGGTCGCCGGTGTACTTGAATGTTCCCGACATGGCGCCTCGGGAATCCGTGCGTGCCGATTCCATAAGCGCGGGTGCAGGCCGGATCGTCACGATCCGGGAGGTGCCTCATCACGACCCAACCGACAGGGGGAGAGACAAGATGACACGTAGACGCAAGAGCCGTTGGTTCGTGATTCCGCTGCTGGCCGCGCTGGCCGTGCTGGCGGCATCGTGCGCCGACACGAGCGCTGCGGACGACGCCCTCGCCGAGGCCCGGGCGGCCAGTTCCGCCGCGGCCGACGCGGCCTCGGCCGCCGCCGGCGCGGCATCGGATGCGGCAGCCGCTCAGGCGGACGCCGACGCCGCGAACAACCGCGCGAACGCCCTCGAGGCCGAGACCGCTGCGGCCAACGCCGCCGCCGCAGCAGCGCAGGCCGAGGCCGATGCGGCCAGTGCCGCCGCCGACCTGGCCCAGGCCACGGCGGAGGGCAACGAGGCTGCGGTGGCCGCCGCAGAGGCTGCCCTGGCCGACGCCTCGGCGACGGCCGAGGAGGCGCAGGCCTTCGCCGCACAGGCACAGGAGGAAGCGGCCGCAGCCCAGGCCGAGGCCGCCGCCGCGCAGGCCGAGGCCGAAGCGGCGCAGGCCGAGGCCGCCGCCGCGCAGGCCGAGGCGCAGGCTGCGGGCGAAGAGGCCGCCGCCGCGCAGGAGGCGCTCGAATTCGCAACCGACCAGCTGGCAGCCGCCCAGGCGGCCGCCACCGAGGCCGGCGGCGACCTGCCGTTCACGCACATCCTGAGGGATGGCAGCGACTTCGTCCTGAACGAGCGCATCGCCAAGAAGATCCGGACCGGAGAGCCGGTCAACTACCTGTTCTCCTACCAGTCCTCCGGCATCGCACTGTTCTCCGACCAGTACGAGGCGGGCTTCCGGGCCACCCAGGGTGATGCCTACCGGATCTACCCCATGAACTTCACGGTCGTGGCACCGGTGACGTCTCCCTTCGACATCCAGGAGCAGATCGCCCAGATCGAGGCGCAGGTTGCCGTCGATCAGGTCGACTGCCTGTCGATCGAGCCGGCGGACTCCAACTCCTTCACGGAGCTCACCAACCGGCTCCTCGCCGATGGCATCCCCGTGTTCACCGTGGGCCTCACGACGAACGGCAACGAGTTCACCAACTTCACCCAGGTGCCGTACAACGAGGGCCGGCAGGCTGCCGAGCTCTCCGTGGAGTTCATGCGGGAGAACGGGTACGACTGGGACACCTTCATGGTTTCCGGCGGTGACCCGACGCAGTTCTGGGCCCAGGGCCGGATGACGGGCTTCTACGACCGCATCCTGGAACTGCTTCCCGACGCCCAGTTCCTCACCACTCCCGATAACGGGATCCAGGTCGGTGGCGGCGGTTACGACCCGGGGATCAGCTACGACGACTACTCGGCGATCCTGGTCGGCAACCCCGAGCTGGACTTCATCGAGAACGTGGACATCGGCGCCGAGCACGCCAACCGGGCGATCATCGACGGTGGCCGCGAGGGCGAGGTGTTCACGATCGGCTGGAACGTCAGCTACGGACAGCTCGACGGCGTCGAGCGGGGCATCCAGGTTGCGGCGCTCGACCAGCGCTGGTCGGAGCAGGCCGGCTTCGGCGCCATCGCCTGTGCCGAGTTCCTGGCCAACGGCAGGATCCTGCCGAACACGCAGACGCTGCTGCCGATCCAGAAGGAGCAGGTCGAGGCGGCTCGCCGCGACCTGGATCTGATCCTCGGCGGCTGACACTCTGACGTGGTCGTGATGGGAGGAGGGACCGGATCCCTCCTCCCATCACGACGTTCCCGAGGCTGATCACCCAGGGGGAAGTCGCGTGAGCAACGACACGAACGACGCAGGGACCGCGGTGCCTGAAGAGCCTCGCGACCGGATTGTCTCGCGGCTCGGGGGACTGGGCCTGCAGCGCGTCGGCGGGCTGCTGGCGGCCGTCGTCATCGCGGGGTTCATATTCGCCGTCTGGTCGGACTGGCTGTTCCTCAAGACGGGGAACCTGGTCGTGATGATCAGATTGATGGGAGTGCTCGGCATCATCGGCCTCGGTCTGCTGGTCGTTCTCCTGGTCGGCGAGATCGACCTGTCGTTCTCCGCGCTGGCGGTTCTTTCGGCCGTCGTCATGGGGAAGATGTGGGTCGAGCTCGGCTATCACATCGCCATCGGGATCCTGGTCGCATTCGGCGTCGCCATTTTCGTGGGTCTGTTCAACGCCTTCTTCGTGAACGTGGTCAAGGTTCCGTCGTTCATCGTGACCTTGGGATCCAACACGCTCGTTTTCGGGTTCACCCTGCTCATCAGTAGGAATACGCCGATCCTGGCGCAGAAACTGCCGCCGGATCCGGAGGAATGGCAGGTACGCGGCGGCGACTACGTCGACGCCGCCGAGTACACGTTCTTCCGGGCGCTGGCCAGCAACTACGCGCTGCCTGGGCGCTTCCCGCTCCAGGTGGTCTGGTTGGCGGGTTTCGCCATCGTGTTCGGCATCCTGCTGTCGCGCGGCGTGTTCGGCTTCAGGATGAAGGCCATCGGCGGCAACGAGCAGGCTGCAGTCCTGGCCAAACTGCCCGTGCGCCGCTACAAGACGCTGGCGTTCGTGATCTGCGCCGTGATGGCGGCCGTGGGTGGCCTCCTGGACTTCTCCTTCATCTCGCAGGTCCAGCCCAACCAGGGTGGCGTCTATCTGTTCCCGGTGTTCACGGCCGTCATCGTCGGCGGTGCGAGCCTCTCGGGAGGACGCGGCACCGTCTCGGGCACCCTCCTGGGTGCCCTTTTGCTGGCCGTTATCTCCAACGGCCTGGCCCTCAACGCCACGGGCGCGTTTGTGCAGCAGATGTGGCTGGGCACGGTCACGATCGGCGCAGTCGTGCTGGATCAGTGGACACGGAGTCGCCAGCGGAGCGAGTCGCTGGGTGCCGGACTGCGAGGTTTGGGCAGGCGACTCGGTCTCCTTAGATGAGTCGCGGGCGATGACTGCTGCGGTCTCCGGCGAGAGCATCGTCATAGAGGGGCTGCACAAGCGCTACGGCGACACCGTCGCGCTCGACGGACTTGACATCACCGTGCGGCCCGGCGAGATCCTGGGCATCGCCGGGCCCAACGGTTCGGGGAAGAGCACGATGGTCAAGACGCTGGCGGGCGAGGTGATGGCCGACCGGGGACGCATCCTGCTGGACGGTGCCGAGCGAGACGCCGAGGACCTGGCCGCCCAGGTGACGATCGTGCACCAGGAGCCGCAGGTCTTCCTGAACTTGACGGTTGCGGAGAACCTGCTCGTCGGCAGGGAGCAGAGGAAGATCCTGAACCGGCGCATCGATGCCGCCGAGTCGGAACTGTTGGCGGACATGGGTCTCAGCGCACATACCGACACGGTTCTCGAGCAGTTGCCCCTGGCGGCACAGCAGCGCACCGAGATTGCCCGCGCCCTGGCGCAGGACGCCCGCATCTTCCTGTTCGACGAGCCCAACTCGGCTCTGACGGAGGAGGAGTCCGAGGATCTCTTCCGCCGAATGCACGACCTGGCCGACTCCGGACGCCTGGTGATCCTGGTGTCGCACCGGCTGCACGAACTGGTGGTGCACGCGGACCGGGTGGGGATGATCATCGACGGGCAGTGCCGGGTGATCCTCAGCGGCGACGACCTGACCGAGGACCGGGTGGCCCGTGAGCTCGTCGTCGGCGTGGCGCGAGACGCAATAGGTGATGTCGAGGCGCTCGCTGACGCCGCCGCGGCGCGGGCCAGCAGCGAGGACGGTCCGGCCGCTCTCCGGCTCTCCGGCTGGACGCACCGCGACGGCGCATTCTCCGACATCGACATGTCGGTGGGGCTCGGCGAGATCGTGGCCATCTCCGGCGTGGAGGGATCCGGAGCTCGTGCGCTGGTCCACTCGATGGCGGGCTTCGCGCCGGCGACCGGTTCGCTGCAAGTCGGCGTGGAAAGCACCTCGGAGGCGGACGGCGACGCCAGGAGCGCCAAGGCCGCTACCGACCAGGTGGGGTTTGTGGGGGCCAACCGGGCCGAGAATCTCTTCTTCAACCTCTCTGTGGGCGAGAACCTGCTCTCCCGCCTCAGCGTCGACATCAGTGACCGGCTCGGGTTGCTGCATCCCCGGACGCTGCGGGACGCGGCGGAGCACCTCGCCGACCAGTTCAGGGTGAAGGCCGGCTCGGTGAACGATCCGATGGGGTCGCTCAGCGGTGGAAATCAGCAGAAGGTGGCGATCGGCGCGGCCACGGCGACGCGCCCCAGGATCCTGGTCCTCGAGGAGCCCACGCGTGGCGTCGACGTCGGCAGCAAGTCGGAGATCTACCGGCTGCTGCGCCAGTACGCCGACCCGGAGGGCCAGTTGGGACTTCCCGGCATGGAGGGTCACGGCGAAGCCGTCGTGCTGTACTGCACCGAGGACGCTGAGATCTTCGAGGTCGCCGACCGGGTCTGCGTGATCGCCCAGGGCCGGATCTCCGGCGAACTGACCCTCTCGGACTACGACGACGTGGAATCCTTCGCCGCCGACCGCGTCCACCTCGAAGCCGGCGGCTAGAAGCCCCAATAGCCGGGCAAGATCCATCATTCCGGCGACGGCCGGAATCCAGGCTCCAGCCCCGACAGTCTCCTGCGCCGTGGGCGGGGCCGGCATCCTCGCCACCCGTACGCCTTGACGCCCGTACGCCTTGACGCCCGTACGCCTTGCCGCCCGTACGATTGAGGCGTGATGGAGCGCCCGTCCGCTGCGACCATCCCTGACGCCCCCGGGTCGTACCAGTTCCTCGACGCCGACGGGCGGATCATCTACGTCGGCAAGGCCAAATCGTTGCGCAGCCGGGTCGGCAGCTACTTCCAGAGTCCGGCGCAGCTCACCCCCCGAACCGCCCAGTTGATGACCGCCGCCGCGTCGCTGGAGTGGATCACCGTGGCCACCGAGGTCGACGCGCTGCTGCTGGAGTACAGCCTGATCCAGCGTCACCAACCGCGCTTCAACGTGCGCTACCGCGACGACAAGAGCTACCCGTTCCTGTGCGTCACGCTGATCGACGAGTGGCCCCGGGCCATGGTCGTGCGGGGCCGCAAACGCAAGGGGAATCGCTACTTCGGCCCCTACGGTCACGCCTACGCCATCCGGGAGACGCTAGATCTCTTGCTGCGGACGTTCCCGATCCGCACCTGTTCGGACAACAAGTTCGCCGACCATCGGCGACTCGGACGTCCCTGCCTGCTGTACCACATCGAGCGCTGCGCCGGGCCGTGCGTCGACGAGATCGACCAGGAGGGCTACGGCGAACTGGTCGGCGAACTCCTGGACTTCCTGAGCGGAGACACCGGCGAGATCCTCCAGCGTCTGGAGGCCGACATGGGCGCCGCCGCGGAGGCCCTTGACTTCGAGCGGGCGGCCCAGCTCCGGGACCGCCTGGCGAGCGTGCACAAGGCCATCGAGCGCCAGGAGATGGTGGGTTCGCGGGCCGAGGACGCCGACGTGTTCGGCGTGGTCTCCGACGACTTGGAGGCGGCCGTGTCGGTGTTCTTCGTTCGCAAGGGCCGGGTTATGGGACAGCGCGGCTTCATCGTGGACCGCGCTGAGGATCTCTCGGGCGCCGAATTGATGGGCAGGGTGCTTGAACGGATCTACTTCGAGGAGAACCCACTCGGCTACCCGAAGGCGGTGCTGGTGCCGGAGTTGCCCGCCGCCGAAGACATGTACGCGGCCTGGCTGGGGCGATTGCGAGGCTCGAGAGTGCAGATCAGGGTGCCCCAGCGGGGCGCCAAGCGGCGCCTCGCCGAGACCGCCCACCGGAACGCAGCAGACTCGCTCCAGCGCCACCGCCTGAAGCGGGCCAGCGACCACAACAGCCGCGCCCGGGCGCTGAACGAGCTGCAGCAGTACCTGGGCCTACCCGAGGCCCCGCTGCGCATCGAGTGCTACGACATGAGCCACCTCGGCGGTCAGGACTACGTGGGGTCGATGGTGGTCATGGAGGACGCCCTGCCCCGCAAGTCCGAGTACCGCCGGTTCCGCCTCCGCAACGTCACCGGCAACGACGACCTGGCGGCCATGGAGGAGGTGCTGGAGCGGCGGCTGCGGAACTACCTCGACAACCGTCACCTCCCACCGGCCGAGCGGGGCCGCTTCGCCTACCCGCCCCAGTTACTGCTGGTGGACGGCGGCCTCGGGCAACTGGGAGTGGCCAAGCGCGTGCTGCTGAGACTGGGATTGGCCGGTGATATCCCGGCCGCGGCACTCGCCAAGCAGTTCGAGGAGGTGTTCGTGCCCGACCAGCCCGAGGCGGTGCGCATCCCCCGGCAATCAGAGGCGCTCTACCTGCTGCAGCGCATCCGCGACGAGAGCCACCGCTTCGCCCTGGCGTACCACCGGCAGCTCCGGGGCAAGCGCATGACCACTTCCGCACTCGACGGCATAGCCGGGCTGGGCCCGGCACGGCGCAAGCGTCTCGTGGCCGAGCTCGGCGGTGTGCGATCCGTGCAGAGCAGCTCCCTGGAGGAGCTGCGGGCTCTCAGCTGGCTGCCCGACACCGTCGCCGCAGCGGTCCACGCCAAGTTCCACTCCTGAACAGCTCGGTAGGCTCGGGGTGTGCTGGTCGTCATCACCGGGCTGTCCGGGTCGGGGCGATCGGAGGCGGCGAACTGCCTCGAGGACCTCGGCTTCTTCGTCATCGACAACCTGCCGCCGTCATTGATTCCGAAGGTGATCGAGTTAGCGGGACCGAGTATCGAGCGCCTCTGCCTCACGATGGGGACCGAGCGGTACAGCGACGAGATCGCTCCGGCCGTGGCGGATCTTCGCGCCGCCGCGGTGGGGGCGCCGCACTACAGCGATGTGCGGCTGTGGTTCCTGGAGGCCGGCACGCAGGTGCTGGTGCAGCGCTACGAGAGCTCGCGCCGGCGCCACCCGTTCGCCGTGCGGGGTTCAGTGGAGGAGGCCGTCGAGGCCGAGCGGGAGTCACTCTGCGGGTTGCGCGCCGACGCCGATGTCGTGATCGATACCTCTGACACCAACGTGCACGAGTTGCGGGACCGCATCGTGCCCCTCATCGGCGACGCCGGAACGCGGCGGCTCACCACCCGGGTGCTGTCGTTCAGCTTCAAGCGCGGGCTGCCCGCCGACGTGGACATGGTGTTCGACTGCCGCTTCCTTCCGAACCCGCACTGGGAGGCGGACCTGCGGCCGCTGGACGGCACCGACGAGCGTGTGCGGGAGTTCGTGGCAGGGAGCCCGCTGGGGGAGCGGTTCGCCCGGAATCTGGACGATCTTTGCGAACTGCTGCTGCCGGCGTTCGAGGCGGAGGGCAAGACGTACCTCACGCTGGCGTTCGGCTGCACCGGGGGACGGCACCGCTCGGTCTGCCTGGCCGAGCACGCCGCGGCCACGCTGCGGCATCTCGGATTCGATCCCCAGATCCAGCATCGGGATCTGCAACGCTGAGAGCCGGCGGCGCCGCGGCACGCCAGCAGGGTCCTCGGCCGGCGCCGAGGACGAAACACGACGGAGGAATCCATATGACGGTGCGCGTGGGAATCAACGGCTTCGGGCGGATCGGTCGCAACTTCTACCGGGCTCTGCGGGCCCGCGGGGCCGACATCGAGGTGGTGGCGGTGAACGACCTGGGCTCCCCGGAGGTGATGGCCCACCTGCTGCGACGGGACTCGGTGCTGGGTCCGGCCCCGTGGGAGATCAGCGCCTCCGACGGCGGCATCCGCATCGACGGTGAACTGCTTCCGGTGTTGGCCCAGCGCGACCCCGCCACCCTTCCGTGGGGCGACCTGGGAGTGCAGGTCGTCGTGGAGTCCACCGGCTTCTTCACCAGCCGGGACAAGGCGGCTGCCCACCTGGACGCGGGCGCCCATCGGGTCGTGATCTCCGCGCCCGCCCGCGACGTCGACGCCACGTTCGTCGTGGGCGTGAACGATGACACGTTCGACCCGGACAGCCACCGGGTGGTCTCCAACGCCTCCTGCACGACCAACTGCTTCGTACCGATGGTAAAGGTGCTGGATGACGCCTTCGGGGTCGTCCAGGGCTTCATGAGCACGGTGCACGCCTACACGGGTGACCAGATGCTGGTGGACGGTCCCCACGGCGACCTGCGCCGCACCCGCGCCGCCGCGGTCAACATCATTCCCACCTCCACGGGCGCGGCGCGGGCCACGGGGTTGGTGCTCGACGCCATGGCCGGCCGGCTCGACGGCATCGCCCTGCGGGTTCCGGTGGCGGACGGCTCGCTCACCGACTTCACCGCCACGCTGGAGCGCGCCGCCGACGCTGACGAGGTGAACGCCGCCTTCGAGCGGGCGGCCGCCTCGGAACCGCTGGCGGGGGTGCTGGAGTACTCCGACGAGCCGCTCGTCTCCAGCGACATCGTGGGATCGCCGGCCTCGTGCGTCCTCGACTCGGGCCTCACTATGGCCGGCGGCAACCTCGTGAAGGTGTGCGGCTGGTACGACAACGAGTGGGGCTACTCCAACCGGCTCGTCGACCTCGTGGCGCGCATCGGGGGCTGAGGAGGCCCCGACCCGCCGCCTGACGGATCGCCTGCGATGAGGCTGCCGACCATTCCCGACCTGGGCGAACTCTCGGGGCGGCGCGTACTCCTGCGAGCCGACCTGAACGTGCCGCTGCACGGCGGCGAGGTGAGCGACGACAGTCGCATCCGGGAAGTGGTGCCGACGATCCGGATGCTCTGCGAGGCCGGAGCCGGCGTGACGGTGTGCAGCCACCTGGGCCGCCCCCGTGGTCGGCCCGAGGCGGCATTCGACATGGCTCCGGTCCGCCGGCGCCTCGGCGAGTTGGCACCGGATGTCGAACTGCTCGAGAACCTCCGGTTCGACCCGGGGGAGGAGGCGGGTGATCCCGCGCTGGCGGAGCGTCTCGTTGCCGGACACGACCTCTTCGTCAACGACGCCTTCGGTGCCTGCCACCGCGCCCACGCCTCCATCGTGGGCCCGCCGCGGCTGCTGCCCAGCGCCGCGGGGCTGCTGGTGCTGGTCGAGGCCGCGGAGATCCTCAGCCTGCGGAGGTCGCCTCGGCGGCCGTTCGTGGTGGTGCTGGGGGGTGCGAAGGTCGCGGACAAGCTGGGCGTCGTGGAGGCCGTTTGCGCCATGGCAGACGCCGTGCTCGTCGGCGGGGCGATGTGCTTCACGTTCCTGGCCGCCGCCGGCCATCACATCGGTGACTCGCTGTTCGATCCCGACCGTCTCGAGGACTGCCGGGCACTGCTCGACGGCGACCTCCCGCTTCACCTGCCCGAAGACCTCGTGGGTCTCGGTCCGGGTGGCCGAATCGGCGACCCCCGAGCAGGCGGCGCGGTGCGGCAGTTCGGCAGCGATCTGCCCGACGGCTGGCTCGGAGCCGACATCGGCCCAGGCACGGCCGCATTCTTCGCCGACACGATCGCCGACGCCGGCACAGTCTTCTGGAACGGCCCTCTGGGGGCTTTCGAGGATCCGCGCTTCGCCGCGGGCACCAACACCGTCGCCGAGGCACTCGCAGAGACTCGCGCGCACACCGTCGTCGGGGGCGGCGACAGCGGGGCGGCGCTGGTATCGCTGGGGCTGGGCGGCTCGGTGAGCCATCACTCCACCGGCGGGGGAGCCTCGCTGGAACTCCTGGAGCGCGGCGACCTGCCGGGGCTGATCGCGCTGCGCGAATCCGCCGAGCGCCTGTCGTTGCCGACACACGAGATCGATCAGCGTGACTAGTCACAGGCGCCGTCGCTGCGGCCTCCTCTGTCCGTCATTCCGGCGACGGCCGGAATCCAGACATGCCGCGGCCCGACTCGAGAACGCTGGAATTGGGCGCCGTCAGGGCGAAGCTGCTGTAGACATCGTGGGCGGGACTCGCCCGTTCGATCAGGAGGTGCAGCCGTGACCAGTGCTCGCCGGCCGCTCATCAGCGGCAACTGGAAGATGCATCTCAACCACTTCGAGGCGATCAGCCTGGTCCAGAAGCTGTCATACGCCCTGACCGACGCCGACCACGCGGCCGTCGACGTATGTGTGCATCCGCCGTTCACCGACCTGCGCTCGGTGCAAACGGTATTGGACATCGACGACATTCCCATCCTGCTGGGGGCCCAGCACTGCCACGACGAGGACTCCGGGGCGTTCACCGGGGAGGTGTCCCCGGCGATGCTGGCCAAGTTGCAGGTGCGCTACGTGATCGTGGGGCACTCCGAGCGGCGGGCGCTGTTCGGCGAGACCGACGACGGTGTCAACCGCAAGGTCCGCGCCGTCCTGCGCCACGGCATGACGCCGATCCTGGCGGTTGGGGAGACGCTCGAGCAGCGGGAGGCCGGCGGCACCACCGAGGTGGTGCTGGGTCAGCTGACCGCCGGCACGCAGGGTCTGAAGCGGGACCAGGCGGCCGGTCTCGTGGTGGCGTACGAGCCGGTCTGGGCCATCGGCACGGGCCGGGTGGCGAGCCCCGGCGACGCCCAGGAGGTCTGCGCCGAGA
>JAPPDX010000047.1 GCA_028824415.1 bacterium
CGACATCGCCGACCGGGCCGAGCGAGTGTTGCTTGCTGTGCTGGGGCTCGCCTGGCTGCTGGGTGCCGGCCGGCGAGCGCTCCGGGCGGCGAGACTCGCCACGTGACCGCTCCTGGATTTCCCGCGGCGCCGCCGCTGGACGTCGCCGCCATGGCGGCGGCGCGGCGACGCTGGGCCAGCCGGGCCGAGCCTCCTGGCGCGCTCGGAGGGCTGGAGGACCTGGCGGTCCACCTGGCAGGAGTGACGGGGCGCTGCCCGCCACCCGTGCCCGTCTCGCCCGCAGTGGCGGTCTTCGCCGGCGACCACGGCGTGGTCACCGACGGTGCCAGCGCCTGGCCCTCGGCGGTGACCGCGGCGATGGTCGAGACCATGAGCGCCGGCGGCGCCGCCATCTGCGTGCTCGCCGGCGGCATCGGTGCCCCTGTCACCGTCGTGGACGTGGGTGTGGCGTCGCCCCTCGAGCACCTGGCGAACGTGCGCCACGAGCGGGTCCGGCCCGGGACCGCCAGCATCGCCCGTGGCCCGGCCATGACCGTCGAGGAGGCAGCTGCCGCCGTGGACGTGGGCGGGCGAATCGCCGGCGAGCTCGTCGACGCCGGCGCCGACTGCCTCATCGGGGGCGACATGGGAATCGGCAACACCACAGCCGCCGCTGCGCTCGTCGGCGCCGTCTGCGACCGGGCCGCCGAGGACGTCACAGGCTCGGGTGCCGGCGTCCCAACCCTCGGCCAGGGACACAAGCAGCAACTGGTTGCCGCCGCCCTGCGCCGGGCCGAAGGGTGGGCGGACCCGCTCGACCTGCTCGCCCTCCTGGGCGGGCTGGAGATCGCGGCCCTCGCCGGCTTCTACGTCACCGCCGCCGGTCGCCGCACACCCTTCGTCGTCGACGGCGCCATCGCCTGCGCCGCACTCTGCGTCGCCGACCTGCTGAGTCCCGGCGCCGCCGGTCACGCCGTCGCCGGGCACCTCTCCGCCGAGCCCGCGGCGGGCATCGCCCTGGAACATCTGGGGCTGCGACCGCTCCTCGACCTCGATCTCCGGCTCGGCGAGGGGACCGGCGCCTGCCTGGCGTTCCCACTGGTCAAGGCTGCCGCAGCAGCTCTGGGGCAGATGGCGGAACTTCCCGGCGAGGGGTCCGCGGCGTAGTACGGCGGCGGCTCAACCCCCCGCGGCGTAGTCGGGCGGCGGCTCAGCCCCCCGCGGGACCACGTCCCGCCGGTATGTGGGAGCGCTCACTGAGGCGCGAGCGGACCAGGAACGCCACGATCGCGGCGCCCACGACACCGCCTCCGGTCGAGAGCGCCAGGTCGATGACGGTGTCCTCGTAGGTGAGGAAGAGGCGGCTTGTGCCGGTCTTGGCGACCACGAATTCCAAGACCTCCCAGAGCACGATCAGGAAGGCACCGAAGCCGCCGCCGGCGGCCACCAGGCCGAGCCGGGTCGTGGGCCGGCTGCCGCGCAGGATCATCGTGAAGGCCACGGCCAGGAGCGCCCAGTTGGCCAGGTGCAGGATGTCGTCGAACAGCTCCACGCTCTCGTAGAGCCCCAGCATGTTGCCGCCGATGTCCAGGAAGAACGGCGCCACGATGCAGGTGTCGGCCGAGGTGTAGTAGGCGATCCGGCGCTCCGACCAGCGGCTCAGCAGCGGCGCCACGGCGATGCACAGCGGGAACGTGAGCGTCCGCACCAGCCAGCCCTTGCCGTCCAGGCGCTCCAGGTCGGCGATCAGCCCGCCCACGAGCATCGCCACCAACCCCCACCGCACCGCGTGCAGCGCCAGCCGCCAGAGCCGGTTCACCATCATCTCTTGTCTACCTTCCCGAGGCCACAATCCGGCTGGTCCTTCGGGTCGCAGCGCGGCTTCGAGCTGCTAATACAAATACACATGGCTATTCATTGATTTGTCTGAGTTGCTTGGCCAATGGCCGCGCAGCGTCGCCTGCAGGTCGGTCCCTGCGGCGAGCAACTGCTGCCGCCGAGCCGCTTCCTGCCCAGTGATGCCCCCACCGGGCGCTGGCTGGTGACCGCGCCGCCGTAGATCGACGGCGTCGTGCTCCGGGTGACGGCGCGGCGCCTGGCGAGGAGGTGAACGAGGTGCAGCGCTCGGACCTGATCACCTACCAGTAGCCCGGGATTCACCGGTCGTCCCGCAACGCTCTCGCGAGCTGCGCAGGCGCCTCGCCTCGACGGGGCCGGTCGAACCGAGGGAGCGGCCGATCAGACGGCGACCGGGATCTAGCCGCGGCCCACGAACGGCATGCTGTTGGCCATCACCGTCATCTGCAGGACATTGGCGTCGGGCGGCAGCTCGGCCATGTAGCGGACGGCCCGGGCCACGTCGGCGACGTCCATGAGCGGCTCGGGGCGCACCGAGCCGTCGGCCTGTGGCACGCCGTCGGCCATGCGGGCGGCCATCGGGGTGAGGGCGTTGCCGATGTCGATCTGCCCCACGCTGATGCCGTGGGCACGGCCCTCCAGCGACAGCGCCTTGGTGAGGCCGGTGACGGCGTGCTTGGTGGACGTGTACGGCGACGAGAAGGGTCGGGGTGCGTGGGCCGAGATCGAGCCGTTGTTGATGATGCGCCCGCCCGGGGGGTCCTGGCGCTTCATCCGGGCGAAGGCCGCCCGAGCGCACAGCCAGCTTCCTGTGAGGTTGGCGCCGACCACCCGCAGCCAGTCCTCCACCGGCAACTCGTCGATCGGCACAGGCTTGGAGCCGGAGCCGGCGTTGTTGAACAACAGATCCACCCGTCCGAACCGGTCCACAACGGCGTCGAAGAGGCGCTCCACGTCGCGCGGCTGCGAGACGTCAGCGAGAACCGCCAGGGCCTCTCCCGGGCACTTCGCCACGACCTCCTCCAGCAATCCCGACCGGCGTCCGCACACCGCCACCGCCCAGCCGCCGGCGCTCAACTCCAGGGCGCTCGCCGCCCCGATACCGGTACCCCCACCGGTCACCACAGCCACCTTCTGCTCCGCCACGGATTCCTCCCCTAGCGCTCTCGTGCCCCGCGTTCGTGGACAAGGTATCCCCGCCTGGGTCGACCAACTCCGGCGTGGGCGCTCGGACCCGGCCCGCGTCGCGGGCGCGGCGGGGACGCGCTTCGCCGATACCCCTCGATAGACCACCGGCACCCCCTGCTCGCGGGCATCTTCGGCGGATAGGCCACACCCACGGCCCGGCACTACCATGGGACACGTCGACGTCACGGTGTCGTGAGTTGGTAGGTCAGCCCCACCCACCCGAGGGTCCGCCCAGCCGAGGGCATAGCCCGGCCAGGCGTGGCCACCCATGGCCGACCACGCCGAACTGGAGGGAGCAACCATGCTGGATGAGGCGCTGAGGCGCTACTGGCATCCGGTTGCGGTCTCCGCCGAGGTCACCGCCGAGCCGCAGCAGGTACGGCTGCTGGGCGAGAACATCGTGCTGTATCGCGACGCCGAGGGCCCCGTGGCGCTGGCGGACCGCTGCGTGCACCGGGGTGCGGCCCTGTCGCGCGGCTGCATCCGCGACGGGCAACTCATGTGCCCCTACCACGGGTGGGAGTACGACCGCACCGGCGTCGTATCGTTCATCCCCGCGCTGGGGCCCGACGGCATCATCCCCAGCCAGGCCCAGGTGCAGCGCCACCGCGTGCGCGAGCAGTACGGGGCCGTGTGGGTGGCACTGGAAGAGCCGGTGGCCGAGCCGCCGCCATGGCCGGACGACGACTGGAACGATCCCGCCCGGCGTGTGTTCATGGTGGGCACCTGGCGCTGGCAGGCCTCCGCGGGCCGGATGATGGAGAACGCCGCCGACTTCGCCCACTTCAACTTCGTGCACGCCGGGTTCACCGAGCTCGCCGACGGGCCCTTCATCAAGCCCTTCGAGGTGAAGCTCACCGACGACGGCATGACCTACGCCTACGACGACAGCGTTCTGGTGCGCGAGTACACCCTGCATCTGCCCTTCACGCTGCACGACCGCAAGTCGGTGGTGGCGACCGGCGGCGGGATCACCTGGTCGGAGCAGGGCGACTCCAAGGCCGGCGACATCACCACCATCTCGTCGGTCGCCTCGCCCGTCGACCGGGCCGAGACGCTGATCTTCGTGTACCTGTCACGCAACCACGCCCTCGACGTGCCCGACGAGGACTTCGCGGTCGGCTTCGACGAGATCATGGAGCAGGACCGCATGGTGGTGGAGGATCAGGACCCGCCCGAACTGCCGCTGGACCCCCGTTCCGAACTGCACCTGAAGCTGGCCGACGGCGCCTCGATCGTCTACCGCCGGCTGCTGCGAGAATTAGTGACCACCCACACCTAGGGGGAGGGAACGACATGCTGGACGAGGCTCTGAGGCACTACTGGCACCCGGTCGCCGTGGCGAGCGAGGTCACCGCCGAGCCGCAGCAGGTACGGCTGCTGGGCGAGGACATCGTGCTGTACCGCGACGCCGAGGGCGTCGTGGCGCTGGCGGACCGCTGCGTGCACCGCGGTGCGGCCCTGTCGCGGGGCTGCATCCGCGACGGGCAGCTCATGTGTCCCTACCACGGGTGGGAGTACGACCGCACCGGCGCCGTGTCGTTCATCCCCGCGCTGGGGCCCGACGGCATCATCCCCAGTCAGGCCCGGGTGCAGCGCCACCGGGTACAGGAGCGCTACGACGCCGTCTGGGTCGCACTGGAGGAGCCGGTGGCCGAGCTGCAGCCATGGCCCGACGATGACTGGAACAGCCCCGACTGGCGTGTGCTCCTCGTGGGGTCGTGGCGCTGGCAGACCTCGGCGGGCCGGATGACCGAGAACGTCATCGACTTCGCCCACTTCAACTTCGTCCACGCCGGGTTCACCGAACTCGCCGACGGGCCGTTCATCAAGCCCTACGACGTGACGATCACCGACGACGGCATGACCTACGCCTACAACGACAGCGCCCTGATCCGCGAGTACTTCCTGCACCTCCCCTTCACGCTGCACGACCGCAAGGTGGTGGTGGCGACCACCGGCGGGATCACCTGGACCGAGCAGAGCGACTCCGACGCCGACTCCAAGATCGGCGACGTCACGACCGTGTCGTTCATCGCCTCGCCCATCGACCGGGCCGAGACGCTCATCCTGGGTTGGCTGTCCCGCAACCATTCCTTCGAGATTCCCGACGACTACTGGGCGTCCGGCTTCGCCGAGGTTCTGGAGCAGGACCGCGCCGTGGTGGAGTCACAGGATCCGCCCGAGCTACCCCTCGACCTGCGCGAGGAACTGCACCTCAAGGTGGCCGACGGCGCCTCGATGGTCTACCGCAGGCTGCTGCGGGACCTCGCCGAGGGCGCAGGGGCCCCTGCGGTTCCGACCGAGGCCACCTCGATGGTCGCCGCAGGCTGATCCCGCCGACGCCCGGCCCCTCGATCAGGCCTTGCCGGCGGCCTTGAAGCTGTAGCCCTCGTCGCTGGGGCGAGGCGGCGGTTTGCGTGCCAGGGCGGCCTCGACGGCGGGGGCCAGGCGTTCGCACTTGCGCTCCCAGCGCTCGGGGTGCCGCTCGGCGAACTCGCCGATCACCTCGGCGCCCATGAGTTCCAGGGACTCGCAGATCTGGGCGTGGGGGATCCGCCCCATCTGGGCCATGAAGATGACCTGATCGATGCCGGCCTCCTCGTAGCGGCGCAGCAGCGAGCGCACCTGATCCGGCGTCCCGATGGCGCCCCGCAATCCCAGCACGCCCAGATCGCCGAAGGTGGCGTCCAGCGCCTCGCCGGTGCGGCCCGCCTCGGCGCGCTTGAACCCGACCTCCTCCCGGTTGGCCTCGAACTCCTGCCACACGTCGGTCTGAGCCGGGCGGTGGGTGCCGAAGGCGTAGTAGTGCAGCAACCCGTAGCCGAAGAAGTGCGCCGAGTCGAGCCCCCGGTCCACGGCGGTCTGCTCGTCGGGATGGCACATCAGCGGCAGCACGATGGCGATCTGCGGGTTCACCGCGAAGCCCGCCGGCACGCAGTCGGCCGAGGCCAGCGCCGACTCGTACTCCGCCACCCAGGTGGCCGCACGCTCGGGCTCGACGAACTGGAACGACAGGGCGCCGATGCCGCAGCGGGCGGCCAGCAGGATCGTCTCGCGGCGGCTGCAGGCAACCCACAGCGGCGGGTGCGGCTTCTGGAGCGGCTTGGGCAGCACGTTGCGCGGCGGCATCTGCAGCCACTTGCCGTCCCAGCCGGCGAACGGCTCCTCGACCATCATGCGGGCCACCGCCTCAATGTGATCGACCCACTGGTCCCGCTTGGTGTCCCACTCCACGCCGAAGCCGCCCAGTTCGGCGACTGAGGAGGCCTCGCCGGTGCCGAGATCCACCCGCCCGTCGGACAGCAGGTCGAGCGTGGCCGCCCGCTCGGCGACCCGGGCGGTGTGGTTGAACTCCAACGGCAACTGCACGATGCCGTGGCCGAGGCGGATCCGCTGCGTGACCGCGGCGGCCGCGGCCAGGAACACCTCCGGGGCGGAGGAATGGCTGTATTCCTCCAGGAAGTGGTGCTCCACCTCCCACACGTAGTCGAAACCGAGCCGATCGGCCAGGACGACCTGTTCCAGACACTCCTTGTAGAGGCGGTGCTCGTCCTCCGGTGCCCACGGCCTCGGCAACTGCATCTCGTAGAACAAGCCGAACTGCACCGATTCCTCCGAACCCGCACCGACCCGGGATGGGACGCTGCACCCTCGTTGGCACCTTGTGCAATCAGTGTACGGAACACCGGCGGGTACGTAGGAGGCGCCACTATGAGCCACCGGGACCACCGGTACCATCGAAGGCGATGAGCGAGGGCGACATCCTGGGCGCTGCACTCGACGTTCTGAACGACGCCGAGCGGGCTCACTACGACCAGCTGATCGCGACGACCGCTCTGCTCGCCGACATCAGCTTCGCCGACATCCTCGTGCTGCTGCCGGCCGGCGACGATGGCGCCGGCGACGGCAGCGCCGGCCCGCACTTCGTGATCACCGCCCACAGCCGTCCCGTCACCAGCCAGACGGTGCATCCCGACGACCTCGTCGGCCTCGCCGTCACCGGGAACGAGCGGCCCCTCGCCGCACTGGCGCTCCAGAGCGGGGTCAGCGTCAACGGCGGCGCCTACCTCCCCGGCCAGCAGCACTGGGTGCAGTCCCTGGCCGTCCCGGTGAACTTCGCCAACCGGACGATCGCCGTGCTGCTGCGGGAGTTCCCCTCGGTGAGCGACCGGGTCTGGGGACGGCTGGAGAACAACTACTTCGGGCTCTTCCGCCGACTGGCGGGAATGATCGCCGACGGCGTCTACCCCTACGCCGCCGGACCCGGCGACCACGATCACCCCCCGCGGGTCGGCGACGGCGTCATCCTGCTCGACGCCTGGCAGCGGGTGGAGTACCTCACGCCCAACGCCCAGTCGGCGCTGCGGCGCCTCGGCATCAACGCCGACCCGACCGGGCGACGGCTGGCCCACGTGGGGATCGAGCCGCGTGCCCTCCAGCTCACGGTCGCGACATCGCTGCCGCACACCGAGGAGATCGAGCGCAACGGCCACAGTGTGGTCTCCCGCTGCCTGCCGCTGATCCAGGAGGACACACTCACGGGCGTCCTGTTGCTGGTGCGCGACATCACCGAGCTGCGCAGGGCGAACCGCCTGCTGATCACCAAGAACGCCGCCCTGGCCGAGGTGCACCATCGCGTGAAGAACAATCTGCAGACGGTTTCGTCCCTGCTCAGCCTGCAGAGCCGCTGGCTGGAGAGCCCCGAGGCCAAGGACGCGCTCGCCGAGTCGGCGCGGCGCATCCGCCTGATCGCCGCCGTGCACGAACTCCTCAGCGGGCCCGACGGCGACAGCACTCCGTTCGAGAGCGTCGTGGCCTCCCTCTCCTCGCTGCTGCGGGAGTCCCTGGCCCCGCCGAACGCGCCGATCTCCATCACGCTGGAGGGAGCCGTCGGACCGCTGCCCAGCGAGGTGATGACCACGATGGTCATCGTGCTGAACGAGTTGGTGCAGAACGCCGTCGACCATGGCTTCGGCGGTGCAACGGCCATTGCCGACGGCAACGAGATCCTGGTCCGGATCGGCCGGGAGGGCCCCGAGCTTCAGGTCTCGGTCACCGACAACGGCAGCGGAGCGCCCGACGGGGTGCTGGAGGAGGGTCTGGGTCTCACGCTGGTCCGCACGCTCATCGAGAACGACCTCGGCGGCAGGCTCGCCCACCGGTCCGAATCGGGCGGCACGACCGTCGAACTCAGCGCTCCGCTTCCCGCCGCCGGCATTTAGGACTGCGCCACTCGGCGCAGGGAGGCTACGACACCTCCGCCAGCGCGGCGACCGCCTCTGCAGGACGGCCCGCGATAATGCCGTCGACGCCGCGACGCAGCAGTTCGGCGTAGAACTCACGGTTCTCGACCACGTCGGTGCCGCTGAGCCACACCCATACCCGCAGGCCGTCGCGGTGCAACCTGTCGAGGAGGTCGGGTTGGACAACCTCAACGCCGGCGTAGGTGAAGGGCACCTGCAGCACCCGGTAGCGAGGGTGCAGCGTCTCGTCCGCCAACCACCACGCCACCAACTCGTCGGTGGCGGGGGTCGTGGCGACGTCGGGGGCCAGTTGCCGGAAGCCGGCGAGCACCTCGTCGTTGAAGCACGCCACGATCACCGAGTCCTCCCGGCCCAGTTCGGCGATCTCGGTGGCCAACACTTCGGCGGCGGCGATCCCCGAGCGAGGATCCACCTCTCCGTCGGGGCCGCGCTGGAGCTTGATCTCCACGTCGAGCACGTGGTGCGGGAAACGCTCGGCGACCTCCCTGAACGTCGCAACCCTGAAGTCCTCGGCGGCGAAACCCGGCGGGGGCTCCACAGCGCCGCCGCGCACCCCCCGGAAGACGTAGTCGGCGACCGGGCGAGTCTGGTCACCCCAGAGGCCCGGCACGAACCAGTAGGCGTTGTCGAGCGCTTGGATCTCCGCCAGCGTCAGGTCGGCCACCGCCCCGCCGGCTTCGGTGGTGCGATCGACCGTGTCGTCGTGCTGGACGATCAGCGCGCCGTCGGCGGTCAGCTGCACGTCGAGTTCCAGAACATCCGCACCGGCGGCGGCCGACTGCGCGTAGGCGTACAGCGTGGAGTGTGGATGGTCCTGGTCACCACCGGCGTGGGCGATCACCAGCGGGCGGCCCAGCGCCAGCAGCCCGTCGAGTGTGGACGCCTCCGGCCGGGGCGGCGCCATGGTGGTCGGCGTGGCCGCGACCGGCTCGGCGGCACCGTCGGTCACCTCAGGCGGCGCAGCAGCCTCGGCCTCAGTCCGAGCAGCAGCCTCGGCCTCAGCCGGAACAGCCGCTTCGGTCACTGCGGGCGCGTTTGCCTGCTCAGCCCGAGCAGCAGCCTCGGTCTCAGCCGGACCGGGCGGCTCGGCAGGCTCGAACTCTGCCGGCCGGTCGGGCGCGGGCGGCTGGGGCGCGACCGGCTCAGCGTCGGTCACGTCCAGGACTGTCTCCGCCGGTACAGGGTCGGTCCCTACGGCGGCAGTGGTCGGCGTCCCGACCGCATCCCCCCCGGTCGCCGTGGGCGCGGCATCCTCGGCCGGGGATTCGGATATTGCCACCTGCGCGTCGTCTGTTGCCCCTGCACCCGCGGCGGCCGGCGTCACCGGCCCGCTACTCGGGGATGCCTCCCCGCCACAGCCGGCGATTGCCAACGCGAGCACCGCCAGCGCCGCTGCGATCCCGAGCGCGCCGCGACCCGCTCGGTGGCCGCGCCGCGACGGCAACGGGCGGCGGCTCGGCCTCGGTTCCGGCACATGCGGTTCACAGCCGACAGCCGGTGTGGGCACGCATCCCAAGCTAGAGCACGTGGGCGGCTCCGGTCACCGGTCCGCGGCCGTCAACGGCAGGATCTCCACCACCGCGTTACAGCCGGGAACCTCAGCCAGCGATGCGTCGCAGGAGAGCAGCGGCGCATCGAGTGCTTCGGCCAGTGCCAGGTAGATCCCGTCGTAGACGGTCACGTTCGATCGCATCGCGAACGCCCGGGGCAATAGTTCGGAGTGCGGGAACCGCCGGATCGGCAGGTCCGCCAGATCCTCGAGCGCTGCGCTTGCACGGGCCACCGACATTTCCCGGCGCAACACGAACCGTCGAACCACCTGGCCGAGTTCCACGTCCACAAGATGCGGAGCACAGACAGCCTCCCGGCCGGCCAACCGGTCGGCGAGGGACCGGCCCGCCGGACCGCCGGACCGCAGGAGCAACTCTGCGACGACCGAGGCGTCTGCGACGATCACCTCGATTCTCGCTCGGCCCGCACCGCTTCCGCCGGTGACTCCGAGAGCGCCGGCTGATCACGCCCCGCGACTCGAGCAAGCACCACATCCACCGGCGGAACCGAGAGTGCCTGCTCCAACTCCCGCAACAGGTAGTCCGAGAGGCTCATGCCGGCACGCGCCGCTCGTACCTTCGCCTCTCGATGCACGGGATCGGGAACGTTCCGGATCTGAATCATCTTAGACATGTGTAACACATTATCACATGTGTTCCACATGCACTGCCCTTCACGAGCGGCCGGGCCCGCTACGGGCCAGAGGTCGGCGCGTACTCCCCCGTCGACCGGCTGCCGGCCGACTCAGCCGGCTGCGGCGACGGCGAGCAGTGAGACGTCGGTGAAGTGGGTGACGGTGGCCGGCACGATGCCGAACGCCAGGGTGGCTCCGACCGTCAACGCCAGCGCCGAGCGCAGCGAGAACGGAACGGGGATGCGCCCCGCGTCACCCAACTCCTCGGCGGGCTTCTCGAACCACATTCGGGCGGCGATCTTGCCGTAGTAGCCCACCGCGATCACGGCGTTCACCGCCGCGAAGCCGGCCAGCACGTACCCGGCCGGGTTGTCGGCCGACACCAAGGCCTGGAAGACGGCGAACTTGGCATACCAGCCGCCAGCCGGCGGTATTCCCGCCAGTGAGGCCAGGAACACGGTCATCACCACGGCCATCCCCGGCGACACCCTGAACAGGCCGTTGTAGGACGCCACGTCCCCGGTGCCGGTGCGCCGGGCCACGGTCATGATGACGGCGAAGGTGCCCAGGTTCATCGCCGCGTAGATCACCAGGTAGGTGAGCACCGCCGAGACGGCCTGGTCGGCCACGTCAGCGTTCACCCCGGCGACGGCCAGCGGTGCCAGCATGAACCCGGCCTGGGCGATCCCCGAATAGGCCATGAGGCGCACGATGTTCTTCTGCCGCAGGGCCATCAAGTTGCCCGCGGTCATGGAGGCCGCGGCCAGGAACCACAGCGCCGGTCCGTAAACGTCGTCGCGCTCCCAGAACCCGACGAACACCAGCGAGCCCAAAGCCACGAACCCGGCCGTCTTGGACGCAACCGACAGGAACGCGGTGATCGGCGTCGGTGCTCCCTCGTAGGTATCGGGCGCCCAGGTGTGGAAGGGGAACGCCGACACCTTGAAGGCGAAACCCACCAGCACGAAGATCACGCCCACCGTGATGGCGGCGCTGGGGACCGCGTCGGCACCCCGGTCCAGGGGCGTGGCCGCGGCGATGTCGGCCAGCACCGTCGACCCCGAGGCGCCGAACAGCAGCGACATGCCGTAGAGCATGATGGCCGAGGCGAACACCCCCATGAGGAAGTACTTCAGGCCCGCCTCGGTGCTGCGCAGGTCGCGCTTGCGCCAGGCGGCGAGCAGGTAGGCGGGGATCGACAGCAACTCCAGCGCCACGAAGATGCTGATGAGGTCGCGCGCCGAGGCCATCACGACCATGCCCAGCAGCGACGCCAGCACCAGGCCGTAGTACTCGTTCTCCCAGTAGTCGCCCTCGGCCACGTAGTTCATGGACAGCAGCACCACGACGTAGCCCGAGACCACGAACAGCGCCTTCAGTATCAGGGCGTAGCCGTCCACCACGTAGGCGCCGTCGAACATGATCCGCGGCTCGGAGGCCACCCCAGCGGTGGCCAGGGTGATGATCGGCACCAGGACGCCCAGCAGCCCGAGGCCCGCCAGCGCCGAGGTGACCGCCCTGCCCCGTTCGGCCAGGGCGATGTCCAGGCAGGTCAGCAGCGCGCCGACTCCCAGCAGCGTCAGTTCCGGGGCGAGCGCGTGCCAGTCGAGGTGCGGGCGGACGAACCCCAGAACCCCCAGGGGGGCGGCGAGCGCGCCGAGGGTCACCGGCCGCTCCTGGCCTGCTCGCTGACGCGGCGCAGCCGCTCGAAGCAATCCTCACCCCGCTCCACCTCCAGGCAGTCGCCGGGGGCCCCGTCCACCGCCTCGACGCGCAGTGACTCCCGCACCGCCGGGTCGGTGGCCTCGTGCAGCAGCCGGGGGAAGAACCCCAGCACGACGATCAGCAGCAGCAGCGGCGCCCAGGCCAGGTACTCCCGCTTCGTGGCGTCGGTGACGTCGGGCGAGTCGGCGAATTCCGCCCGCGCGTTGCCGAAGGCGGTCTTCTGCAGCATCCACAGCAGGTAGCCGGCGGCCAGCACCGTACCGACGGCGGCGATCACCATGTAGGACCGGAACACAGCCTTGTTGAGGATCTCCGCCGGGTTGTACGACGCCAGGATCGCCGGGAACTCGCCCCAGAACCCCGCCAGACCCGGGAGCCCCAGCGACGCCATGACACAGAAACCCAGGATCCAGCCCATGCGGGGCGCCTGTTGCAGCAGGCCGCCCAGGCGGGACATCTCCATGGTGTGGTAGCGGTCCTTCACCGATCCGGCCAGGAAGAACAGCATCCCGGTGATCAGGCCGTGGGCCACCATCCCAAAGACCGCGGCGTTGATCCCGAAGGGGGTGAGCGTGGCGATGCCCAGCATCACGAAACCCATGTGGGCCACCGAGCTGAAGGCGATGAGACGTTTCATGTCCCGCTGGGCGAGACACCCCAGGGCCCCGTAGATGATGCCGACCACCGCCAGCAGGCCGATCACCGGCGCCCAGGCCGCCGCCGCCTCGGGCAGCATCGGGATGGCCACCCGCACGAAGCCGTAGGTGCCGAGCTTCAACAGCACCGCCGCCAGGATCACCGAACCCACCGTGGGCGCCTCGGTGTGGGCGTCGGGCAGCCAGGTGTGGAACGGGAACATGGGAACCTTGATGCCGAAGCCCAGGAACATGCCGGCGAAGATCCACAGCTGGCTGGTGCGGGCAATGGCCGTGGTGGCTCCGCCCGAGAGCGCCCGCATGTCGAAGGTGCGAGCCGCCTCGAGGCCGGCCAGCGTGCCGTCCGCCAGGAAGAACATGGCCAGGAAGCTCACCAGCATGAGTGCCGAGCCGAACAGCGTGTACAGGAAGAACTTGATGGCGGCGTAACGCCGGTTGTCGCCGCCCCACACGCCGATCATGAAGTACATCGGCAGCAGCACAACCTCGAAGAACACGAAGAACAAGATGAGGTCCTGGGCGGTGAAGGTGCCGATCATGCCGGTCTCCAGTACCAGCAGCAGCGCAAGGAAGGCCTTCGGGTTGCGCGGCTCGGGGAAGTGCCCGAACGAGTAGACGATGCACAGCGGCACGATGAGCGCCGTCAGCAGCACCAACGGCAGCGAGATGCCGTCGATGCCCATGATGTAGCGGCTGTTGATCACCTCGATCCACGACCGGTCCACCACGTACTGCAGCTCACCGGCACGGGAGACGTTGAAGCGGGCCAGCAGCAGGACGGCGAACAACGCCGTCACCAGCGAGGTGCCCAGCGCCGCGGCCTTCAGCCACAGCTCCCGGCTGCGGGGCAGCGCCATCACCAGCACCGCTCCCACGAGCGGGACGAAGGTGACGAGCGTCAGCCCCCATCCGTTCAGAAATGCATCCATCGAACCCCTCCTGACAGGGTCACAGCACCAGGATCAGCGCAGCGGCCAGGACGACCGAAGCCACGAACATGACTCCGGCGTACTGCTGCACCTTCCCCGTCTGCATCCGTCGAAGCTCCTCACCGGCGCCGTGCGATGCCTTGCCGGTGGTGTTCACGACCCCGTCGATGACCTTCTGGTCGATCCGGTCGTAGACAACGTGCCCGGCCGCCACCGCCTTGCGGCCGGCCTGGTTGACCACCTCGTCGATCCCGTGCTGGTTGAACCAGTAGGCGCCGCGGGCGACGGGACCGGCCGTGCCCTTGGCCACGATGCCGGTGTAGAGGTGGTCCAGGTAGTACTTCTGCACCAGCAAGGTGTGGCCCAGCCGGGCCACCGTCCAGCGGCTTGTGGGACCGTCGGCCAGCTCGGTGGCCGGCCCGCCGGCGGCCGCCCGCCGGTCCACCCGCCGGTAGTAGGCCACGGCGGTGCCCGCGCCCACCAGCACGACGAGCGTCGAGAAGGCGGCCAGGGTCCAGCTGGGCGTGGCGTGGGCGATCACCGGGAAGTAGAAGTGCTCGGCTGCCACCGGTTCGACGTAGTGGCCGAACTGCTCGGTCCAACTCTTGGGCACGATCTGGAAGCCCTTGGGCAGGTTCGTCCAGCCGGCGCCCACGGCGAAGACCGCCAGGATCCACAGCGGCACGGTGATGCGTCGCCCCGACTCGTGCGGGTGCCCGTGACCCCGGTAGCTGCCGAAGAACGTGAGATAGATACAGCGGGTCATGTAGGCCGCGGTGAGGGCGGCGGTCAGCATCCCCATCAACAGCATCGCCGTGTAGGCGCCGTTGCCGCCGGTGCCGCCGAAGACGCCCCAGCCCCCGGTACCGGCCAGGATCTCGTCCTTGGACCAGAAGCCCGCCAGCGGCGGAAGTCCGGCGAGCGCCACCGAAGCGATCAGGAAGGTGCGGAACGTGTGGGGCATGTGGCGGCGCAGCCCACCCATGTCCTTCTTCATGTCGAAGCTGTGCACCGCGTGGCTGACCGAGCCCGAGCCCAGGAACAGGCAGGCCTTGAAGAAGGCGTGCGTGAAGAGGTGGAAGACCGCCGCGGTCCAGGCGCCCACGCCCAGGGCCATCACCATGTAGCCCAACTGGCTGATGGTGGAGTAGGCCAGCACCCGCTTGATGTCGTTCTGCACGAACGCCAGCGAGGCGCCGACCAGCGTCGTGATGCCGCCGATGAGCGCCAGGGCGTTGATGGACGACCCGGCGATGACCATGCCCTCGAAGAACACCCCGTACAGGCGCGCCACCAGGTAGACGCCGGCCACGACCATGG
>JAPPDX010000096.1 GCA_028824415.1 bacterium
CCGAACCGGTGGTAGCGGTCGTTCCGGTGGCCGACCATGGCGTCCATCGTGTTGATCGCCCGGTAGGCGAGGGCGCCCGGCGCGCCGGCCACCACCGCCCAGAAGGCGGGGGCGATCACCGCGTCGACGCTGTTCTCGGCCACCGATTCGATCACAGCCGCCGCGACCCCTGAGGTGTCCAGGCTGGTGGGGTCCCGCCCGACGAGTGCCGGCAGTTCAGCTCGCGCCCGCTCGAGATCGCCACTCGCCGCCGCTTCCCCGACATCGACTGAGATGCGCCTCAGCTGCCGGCCCGCCACGCTGAGCGACACGGCCGTCGCCGTCGAACGGAGGACCCGACCGGCCACCATGCCCAGAGCGAGTCCGGTTGCGACATAGACGATCCCGCGCCACCGGCTGTCCGCCCAGAGTCGCGCCTCGAGCCATTCCATCATCCGGCCGAACCACGCCACCGGGTGCGCCTCCGGTGGCGGTTCCCCGGCGAGCCGGTCCAGCAGCAGACCGGCGGCAACCGCCCCGCAACGAACAGTGAGCGCGCTCACGGGCGTGTCCCCCGACCGAACCGGTGGACCGGCACTTGGCTCGAGGCGCGCTGAGGTTCGTCGATCGCGGCGCGGCCGGTCCGGCCGCCACGGCGGAGGTTGCCGGTCCGGCCGGTCACAGCGCGGCCACGAGGGTCAACAGGGCGGTCGTCTCGCTCAGCATGATCACCGCGCCCAGCACATCGCCGCTGAACCCGCCGAGTCGCCGCTTGGCGATCGCCACCACACCGGCGCAGGTCACGAGGGCGGAACCCACCGCGATCGGACCGATCGGCCCACGAACGAAGAAGAGCCCCACCACCGCGGGTGCCAACCACGCGAGCAGCCAGCGGCTGGATCCGGCGCGGAACGCCTCGACCAGCCCGCCGGGGCGGGCGTAGTCGACGAAGGCGGGCACGCTTGCGGCCAGGATGCGGCTCGTCGCCCAGATGCACACGAACGCCGGGAGTTCGATGTCGCCCTCGGCGAGCAGCGCCCAGCGTGCCACGAGCACGGCGCCGCCCGCCGCCAGGGCGAAGGCGCCGATCCCGGGCTCGGACATCAGATCCAGACGCCGCGCCCGGTCGACCTGCGCCCCCAGTCCGTCCGCCGTGTCCGCCAGGCCGTCGAGGTGCAGTGCCCCCGTCAGCAGCAGGTCGGCCGCCAGAACCACGGCGGCGGCGACCAGCGGCGGCCACAGCCGGTGGGCACCCAGGTGGACGCCCCCGACGGCGGCACCGACCCCGGCCCCCACGACGGCGAACCACCGGAACGTGTGCCGGCTCGGCGTCGCCGGCCGCCCGAAGATCGTCAGGAACGAGAGCGCGCTCAGCACGGTGGATCGCCCACCTGCTCCGCTCGCGAAGGTGGGGCGCAGCCCGGTGAGCCGATCAGATCCATCGGCGTCCCCTCATCGTGGCGGCAGTTCCACGGCGCGGCCGGCCACCACGAGAAGCGCCCGGTCGGCCACCGCGGCGACCCGCTGATTCAGCGTGCCCATCGCCTCGGCGAAGCGCCGTCCCACCGCTGTTGGCGGGTGCACGGCCAGCCCCACCTCCTCCGACACGAGCACCGTGGGCCCGTGCCGTTCCGCGAGGGCGGCGAGCAAGTCGCCGGTCTCGTCCTCCACGTCGAAGCCGGGTTTCAGAGCCACCCAGCTTCCGAGTGAGTCGACCAGTGCCACGCCGCGGATCCGCCGCAGGTGCAGCCCCAGGTCGGATGCACTCGTGCACTCGATGGTGTCCCAATTTGCCGGTCGGCGCGCCCGGTGGGCGTCGATCCGGGCGGCATGGTCGGCGTCGCCGGACGGTGCGGCGGCCGTCGCCACGTAGGTCACGCTCTCACCGTGTGAGCCGGCGATCTGCTCGGCGATGAGCGACTTGCCCGAACTGGCCCCGCCGAGCACAAGCGTGATCACCGCTCCAACCCCGATCGCACCGCCTCGTGCACGCAGCGGGCGATGCGCCCGCCCAACGGCGAGCGCGGCCCGGCGAACCGTTCGGGTGGCGCTGCGGGCGGCCACACCACGACGACCGCGTCGGTGGCGGTGCCGGTGCCTTCGATTCCCGCCGCCAGCAATGCCTGCGTCTTGGCCTCGGTGGCTGTGATCACGGCGTTCACGGCCGCGCCCCCGCCGAGCGAGACCGGAACCTGTATCACGAGATTGATGGTCCCTGGGGCCGGCGAGACGGCGGGTCCGGAGTCCTGCCCCGACCCCTCGGGCGCCAGGACCTCGGCGGGTCCGTCGTCGGCCTCAGGGGCCGCGGCCCAAGTGGGGTGGCTGACGCCGACGGTGGCGTGCACGGTGACGCCGTCGGCAGCACTGCGCGTGGCTCGGTTCACGTCGGCAGCGGTGAAGAGCACCACACCCTGGCCGGGGAGTTCGAGTCCAGCGACGACCTCGGTGGCGTGTTCGGCCAGGTCGGTGCGTCGGTAGTCGGAGTCGACGCCGATGTTGGCCACCCAGCCGGGTTGGCTCAGACCCCCGCCGACCGCGGCGGACGACAGTGCCGTGACCCGACCCGTCCAGCGCCAGACCAGCACGCCGCCGCTCGCCGCATCCACCACGCGCAGGACCGGCTCGACCGGTACCGTCATGTGTTCCCACCGACGCCGACACCGGCGGCGGGCGCTGGAGTTGGGGAATGTCCCGGGCCGCTCCGGTGCCCGGATCCGGCCCCTGTCGTGGCCGTGTCGCTCCTTGTGGCCGCTGCGCTCAGTAGTCGATCCCCTTCTTGGCCCGGATGCCGCCGTCGAAGGCGTGCTTGACGCTGACCATCTCGGTGACGGTGTCGGCCACCTCGACGACCTCGGCCGCCATGTCGCGCCCGGTCAGGATCACGCTCACCCGCTCTGGGCGTCCGGCCAGGGCCGCTGCCACGTCGGTTGCGCCGACCCATCCCCAGGTCATGGCGTAGCTGATCTCGTCGAGGACGATGAGCCGGTGGTTGTCCGCCGCGATCAGCCCCGCGGCGAACTCCCAGGCGGCTACAGCCTTGGCTTTCGTCTCGTCGAGGTCATCGGAGTCCCACGTGAACCCGTCACCGGCTGAGTACCACTCCACATCCAGGCCCCGGCAGGTCTTTTCCTCGCCGGTGTTCCAGTCGCCGCTCTTGAGGAACTGCACCACCGCCACCGGCCAGCCCTGGGCCACGGCGCGCAGGATCGTGCCGAAGGCCGCCGTGGACTTGCCCTTGCCGTCGCCGGTGTTCACCAACACCAGTGACGGGGTCGAGCGCAGCTCGCGCCGCTCATACGGTCGCTCGGTGAGGGGTGCTTCGTCGCTTGTCATGGCTGGTGGTCCCTTCGGGCTCGGGGGGCGGGGAGGACGACGATCTCGCCTTCGACGGTGTGGACGCTGAGCGGTGTGGCGTACACGTCGGAGAGTCTGCCCGGCGCCAGCACGCTGCGCGGCGGGCCGTCGGCCACGATGCGGCCCCGGTCGATCAGAGCCAGCCGGTCGGCGAAGCGGGCGGCCGTGCCGAGGTCGTGCATGGCGGCGATGACCGAGATGCCGTCGCTGCGGCGCAGGGTGTCGATCAGTTCCAGCACGGCGTCGCGGTGGCCCAGGTCCAGGGCGCTGGTCGGCTCGTCCAGGAGCAGGATCGGGGCCTCTTGGGCGAGCGCCCGGGCGAGGACCACCCGTTGGGTCTCGCCGCCGGAGAGGTGGGTCACGGGCCGGTCGGCGAAGTCCTGCAGATCGAGCCGTTCCAGCACCTCCGAGGAGATGCGGCGATCCCGCCGCGACTCGGTCGCCAGCCAGCCGAGGTGCGGACTGCGGCCCAGCAGGGCGTACTCGGCCACGGTCATGCCCTCAGGCAGGATCGGTATCTGTGGCACCAGTGCCACATCGGTGCCGCCGGGCCGCTGGCCGCAGCCCAGGCTCACCTCTCCGCCGTGGTCCACGAGTCCGGCGATCGCCCGCAGCAACGTGGACTTGCCGGCGCCGTTCGGCCCGATCAGTCCGAGCCACTCTCCGGCCGCCAGGTGCAGATCCACACCCCGCAGCGCCTCGGTTTCGTCGAAGGTCACGTGTACTTCATGACAACTGAGCGCCGGGGGGACCGAGAGCGCCGGTGCCGCGGATCGGGGCGCTGCGGCGGTGCTCACGGGGCCACCTTCCGGGCGTTTCGCCACAGCACGAGGGCGAAGAACGGGGCACCCACGAAGGCGGTGATGACGCCGACCGGCAACTCGGCGGGGGCGGTGAGGGTGCGCGCACCGGTGTCCACCAGTGCCAGGAAGGCCGCCCCGCCGAGTGCCGAGAGCGGCACGATCACCCGATAGCTGTGGCTCACCAGCAACCGAACGATGTGCGGCACCACCAGGCCGACGAAGGCGATGAGGCCGCTCACCGACACCGCCGCCGCGGTCAGCAGCGACGCCGAGGCGATCACCACGAGTCGCGCCCGGCCGGGGTTCAGGCCCAGCGAGCGGGCCTCGTCGTCGCCGACCCGCAGCACGTCGAGGTGCCGGCGGTGCAGCAGCACGATCGCCCCGCAGATCACCACGTAGGGCAGCAGAATCCAGACCTGTCTCCAGCCGCTGGTGCTGAGCTGGCCGAACAGCCATGACAGCACCTCGCGGGTGCGCGTCTCGCTGAGTTGACCGATGGCGTAGGTCTGCGCCGCCGAGAAGAACGCCGCCATGGCAATGCCGCCGAGCAAGAGTGTCGCCGGCGACCGCCAGGCGCCTCGGGCGATGGCCGCCGAGGCCGTCACCGCCACGAGAGCGCCCAGGAACGCCGCGGCCGGCAGGGCGTCGAACGGCCCCCACCCCACGTCGAGGCCGAACCCCAGCGCAAGGACCGCGCCGAAGCCGGCCCCGGCGGAGACGCCGAGCAGGTACGGGTCGGCCAGCGGGTTGCGGAATACGCCCTGGTAGGCGGCTCCCGCCATGGCCAGTGACCCACCCACCAGCATGCCCAGCACCAGCCGGGGCAGGCGGATCTGGAACAGGATGCCCTGCTGGCGGGCGCTCAGTTGCGAGTCGACATCCACCAGCGGCAGGCGATCCACGAGGGCGGTGAGTACGTCGCCGAACGCCAGGCCGGCGGCGCCGGTGGTGGCGCTCAGCAGGGCGACTGCCGCCAGAGCCACGAACGTGCCCGCGGCCGCCAACGGGGGCAGCCGGAAGGCTCGCTGGGTGGCCGAGTGGGTCTCGCCGGTTGCGGGAAGCGTCGCCATGGTGTCCTCGCGCTCGCCCTCCCTACGACTCTGCGGCGATCGCCGCCAGCGCCTCGACGATGGCGGTCACGAACTGCGGCAGCCGCGGTCCCCAGCGAGAGGCGATATCGGCGTTTACGACCAGGATGTTGCCGTCCCGAACCGCGGTCACCGTGTCCCAGCCCGGGCGGGCGGCCACGTCGGCGGCCGAGTAGGCCAGCAGGTCGGTGATGATGATCAGTTCGGGGTCGGCCTCGATGATGTATTCCTCGGTGAGCTGCGGGTACCCGTAGCCGTCGGCATCGGCCGGGTCGGCGATGTTCGTGGTGCCGAGAGTGGCGTAGACCGCCCCGAGGAAGCTGTGGGAGCTCACCGAGAAGTGCGTGTCGTCCAGCTCGTGGTAGATCCGGATGGGGACGACCGGCGCGTCCGCCAGGGCGGCCGCGATCTCCGAACGCATGGTCTCGCTGACCTCCGCCGCCCCGGCGGCGTGACCCGTGGCAAGCCCCAGTGTCTCAACCGACGCGTAGCCGCCCTCGATGTCGAACGGGCTCGGGCTGATCAGCACCGGGATGTCCAGCGCCGTTAGGCCGGCGACCAGGTCGTTGCTGTCGTTGGAGATCACCACCAGGTCGGGCTCGTAGGCGGTGATGGCCTCGATGTTCGGATCGAAGCCCGAGAGGTCGGTCGTCGGTGCTTCCGGGGGATAGGTCGACCAGTTGTCCACGGCCACGACCTGCGGGCCCGCCCCGATGGCGAAGAGGATCTCCGTGGCGGACGGTGACAGCGACACGATGCGATGGGGCTGCGACTCGAGTGTCCAGGTTCCCGCGTCGGAGGTGATCGTGACGGGGAATGACGGGGCGTCGGCCGCCTCTGCACCGCCGGTCGCGCCGTCGTCGGCCGGCGATTCGTCCTCGGTGTCTTCCGGGGGTTCTTCGGCACTGGTCGGCGGTGGCGGCTCCTCCTCGGCCGTGGTGTCCGGCGGCGGCTCGTCTTCGGGCGGCTCGGGTGGAGCGGGTGCCGGCTCGGGTGGCTCGGGCGGTGTCGGCGCAGGTTCGGGATCGGGTTCAGGAGCCTCGGGCGGCGCGGTGGCCGGTTCGGGAGCCGGAGCGGGCTCGGCGGCCGGTGCGGCTGGTGCCGTGGTCGGTGACTCGTCGGCGTCGCCACACGCTGAGGCAAGTAGCCCTCCCAGCGCCAGGATCGCGACGAGAGTGAGAACGAAGCGGTGTCGGAACATCCGGTACCTCCTGTCGGTCGAGGACGGAAGCTCGATCGACAGAGGCTGCCGGCCAAACCAACCCTGATCCTCGAGGGTCATGTGGTTTCGCTCGGACCGGGATTCGACCGGACTCGGCGACGGCCCGGCGCCCCAGGACTTCCTGGAGAGTCGTGCGTCGCTTCACCGTTGCGGGACAGTGCCGGATTCCAACCGGACTTCGTCCCCGGACCGAGTTGAAGTCTAGGCCCCCGACACCTCGACGTGCCGGCGCGCGGCGCTTATCGCGTCATCCCGGCGAAGGCCGGGATCCAGGCGCCGACTCCCGCCGGGTCAGGGGTCCACGGTCCGGCGCGTCCCCCGGAGACCGTTCTTGTGCCGTGCTCAGCCGAGGAAGCGTTCGACCGGCTCTCCCGGGCTTCGCCCGCCTCCGGCGCGGACGAAATGGGTTCCGGCGGCGGCCGCAGCGCCCTCGTCGACGTCGGAGTCGCCCACGAACAGCGTCCGCTCCGGCGTGACCCCCAGGTACTGCATCACGAGCCGCAGGCCGTCGGGGTCGGGCTTCTCGACACCCACGTCGACAGAGGTCACGATGACCTCCAACAGATCCGCCAGGCCGCAGGCCGCCAGGGCGCGCCGAACCTGCTCACCGGTCATCACGGAGGTGTCGGTGAGTGCTGCCAGCCGGTAGCGCGCCCGCAGCCGGCGCAGATCCTCGACCGCCTCGCCGATCGGAACCGCACGCAGCGCCTCGACCGGCGTGCCGGGAGAAGCGGCGTGCACCAGCGTGTCCCCCACGTCGAACACGATCGCCTCGACCTGGCGTCGGCCTGGTGCGGGTTCGTTGCCGTTCCCTCCGGGCCCCGACTCCCTCCCGGCGGCTGTCGTTCCTTGCTCGGAGGTCTTGATCGATTCACTACTGGCGCCGGGTTCGGGTTCCCCCTCGCCGCCAGCTGCCGTGCCTGCGATCGGCGGGGTGACCTTCGCCCCGTCCAGCGCCGCGGCGAGCCGTTCGAGTCCGGCTATGTCGGGAACGGCCACGCGGGCCGTCCCGTCGAGGCCGAAGCCCGCGCAGTCGCGTACCAGCACCCCGTGCGGGGCGAGAGCCTCCCGCAGGCCGGGAGCCTTCACCAGCACCCAGGGGGCGTCGGCTACGTCCACTGCGAAGCCACGTGCCTCCAGGAGCGCCGCCAGGTCACGCCGCGCCGCTGCGATCGCGGCCGTCCAGCCCGCCAGATCGGCGCGCTCCAGCAGATCTGTTAGCAGCGCGAGCGACAGGGAGCCCACCGACCATCGCGGTTGCCGGTTCGCGAACCGCTCGACGTCGTCGGCGACGACGTAGCCCAGCCGCAGGCCCGGGCAGGAGAACGTCTTGGTCAGCGAACCCACGACGATGCCGTGGCGCCCAGCTGTCCAGCGTCCCGTCGCAAGGGGATAGAAGGCCTCGTCCCACACGTCGGCCACCTCGCCGGGGCCTGCCAGGCGCCCGGAGGGGTTGTGCGGGTCGCTCCGCCAGACCGGCCCGGAGTCGCCGCGAGGGTGAAGCCCGAACTCCGGCTCCGACCAAACCTGTCCCTCGATCTCGGTCGCCACCAGTGAGATCGCCTCAGCGGCCCCGTTTGTGAGCAACAGCCGGTCGGGATCCACCCCCATCGCCTCGGCCAGCAGGCCGGTCGCCTCCGCCGGATCGGGATAGCCCCGCAGCTCGCCCAGGTGCCGTTCCGCAAGCGCCGCCACGTCCGGGGCGAACGGGTTCAGATTCTGCGACAGGTCCAGTAGCGATGCCGGATCAGTCCCCAACGCCCGCGCCACCGCCGGTCCGTCACCGCCATGGCGCCCGGGCGGTGGCACTGCCGGGTCAGTCGACATCACGGCGCCGACGGTATCGGGCCGATGGGTTCGATCAGCGACTGGTCCAGTCCAGCTCCGAGAGCTCGGCGAGGGCGAGGATCAGGGACTGGGTGCCGAGTCGGCCGCGGTCGGCGGCCATGAGGCTGTCGTAGAACTCGCTGGCCAGGCGCAGGCCGGGCAGGTCGAGGCCCATGCGGTCGGCCTCGGCGAGGGCGATGCCCATGTCCTTCACGAAGTGCTCCACGAAGAAGCCGGGGTCGAAGTTGCCGGCGATCATGCGGGTGCCCAGGTTGGAGAGCGACCAGCTGCCCGCCGCCCCGCTGGCCACCGACTCCATGACCGTCTCGAGGTCGAGCCCGGCCTGCCAGGCGTAGAGCAGGCCCTCGCAGACGCTGATCATGCCGGCGGCGATGAGCGTCTGGTTAACCATCTTGGTGTGCTGGCCGGCGCCGGGGCCGCCCTGATGCACCCAGGTGCGCCCCATGGCCTCCCAGAAGGGCTCGAGCGAGGTCACCACCTCGGCGTCGCCGCCGATCATGATCGACAGGGTCCCGTTGCGGGCACCGACGTCGCCGCCCGATACGGGTGCGTCCACCGTCGCCACGCCCCGAGCCTCGGCGGCCTCGGCGATCTCGACGGCCAGCGACGGCTCGCTGGTGGTCATGTCCACGATGATCTCGCCGCCGTTGCAGCCGGCCAGAGCGCCGTCGGGCCCGAGGATGACCTCTCGCACGTCGGACGGGTAGCCGACGATGGTGAAGATGACATCCGACGCCTCGGCCACCTGCCGGGGCGAGTCGGCCCAGGCGGCACCGCGCGCCAGCAGCCCCTCCGCCCTGGCGCGAGTGCGGGTGTGAACGGTGGCCGGGTGGCCGGCGTCCATGAGGTGTCCGCACATGGAGGCGCCCATCACGCCGGTGCCGATCCAGCCGATCGGCACCTCGGCCGGATCACGCTCTCGAATGCTCATGGTGACCTCCATTGCGCCGGTGCGCTGGATTCCGGCGTTCGCCGGAATGACGGGTCGGTCGTGCTGCGTCGTGACCCGCCAGAGCGCAGGCCGGCTTCGCTACTTGATGGCCTGGGGGTTCAGCGGCGAGCCCACGGCGCCGGGGATGACCAGCGGCGGCGCCACGAGCTGGAACTCGTAGACCCCGTCGTCGGCGCAGTCCTCCGCCAGCTCGTCCAGGTACCAGATCTCGCCCACGAACAGCCCCATGCTGGGGATCATCACCAGATGCAACGGCTGGAAGGTGCCGGGGATCTCGTTGGGGCGGACCTCGGCCCCCCAGGTGTCGGTGGCCAGGGCGGCGATCTCCTTTTCCGCCAGCCATGGGGCCGACAGCAGCGACAGGCCGGGCGAGTCGCCGGCGGAGTAGCCGTCCCAGCCGGGCAGGTGGCGACGCCGGGCCATGTCGCCGGTGCGGATCAGCACGATGTCGCCCGTGGTGACCTCCACGCCCTGGTGACGGCAGGTGGCGTCGAGCAGGTCGCCGTCGATCGGCTCGCCCGGCTCGAGGTGGTCGCGCCCCAGCGCCCGCGGCACATCCAGCAGCACGCCACGGGACACCACCGTCTTCTGGTGCTCGATGCCGTTGCGCTCGGCCCCCTGGGCGGTCACGAGGTTGGCGTCGAAGCCGTTGTACATCTTCCCGCTGTGGAAGATGTGCGACAGGGCGTCCCACTGGGTGCCGCCCTGCAGGAACAGGAACAGCGTGTCGTCGGCGACGCCCCAGTCCTTCGGCCAGTTCTGGAGACCGGCGGCGTGGTCGCTGCCGGTGGCGACCATCTGGTGCACGGGGTTGACCCGGCCGAAGGCACCGGTCTGCGGCCCGTTGCCGTCCAATGGCAGCTCCAGCGAGAACACCTTGCCGGTCCGCACCAGCGAGGCGGACTCGATGATCTTCTCCGGGGTGATGAAGTTGAGGGTGCCGACCTCATCGTCGTCACCCCAGCGGCCCCAGTTGTTGAACCGGGCGCAGTACTCCTCCACCAGCTCCTTGGTGAGCACGTTGCGGGCGATGGTCATGGCTTTGCTCCTTCTGTGTTGATGGGTGCGGTCTCGGTGGACGCGGCCCCGCCTGTGGGGGATCCGGCCGGGGGTCGGGATTCGAACAGGCGGCGCACGGCGGCGATGTCGAGGTCGCCGAGGCCCCCGGCGATACCCCGGCGGTAGAGAGGCCGGGTGGCGTCGAGCAGCGGTGTCTCGACGCCGACCGCGCGGGCGAAGGTGGTGATGATTCCGACATCCTTGTCGATGATCGCCAGCCGCCCGGCCGGGGGTTCGTAGCTGTCCGCGACCATCATCGGGCCCCTGATGTCGAACACGGCCGAGGTGCCCACGCCGGCGGAGATCACCTCCTGGGTCACGGCGGGATCCAGCCCGGCGGCAGCCCCCAGGGCGTGCGCCTCGGCGGCCGCCAGCGGGTGCACCGCCGCCAGGAGGTTGGCGACGAGCTTCATGCGCGTGCCGTTGCCGAACGACCCGAGGTGGTAGGTGCGGCGCCCGATCACCTCGAAGATCGGCGCCGCCGTCTCGAGCCCGGCGCGGCTGCCGCTGCCGTACACGACGAGCGCGGCGTCGGCGGCCTGCAGTCCGGTGCCACTGACCGGCGCATCCAGAAGATCGCAACCCGCTTCGGCGAGGAGGTCGTGGGCGCGCCGTTTCACCTCCAGCGGCAGCGTGCTCATCTCGACGGCCAAGAGATCTTCCGGTCCGGCGGCCGCCAGTTCCGCCGACACGTCCTCGAGCGCGCTCGCAGACGGCAGGGACAGCAGCACGACGTCGCTGCGGGCGGCCACCTCGGCAACCGAGGCGGCCGGCGTCGCGGCCGAGGCGGCGACTCTCGCCTCCTCGACGTCGTAGCCGCACACCTCGAAACCGGCGGCCACCAGCCGCCCCGCCATGGCACCGCCCATCACGCCGACGCCGATCACCCCCACCCGCGGCCGATCACCGCGGCGGACCTCGAGGTTCAACGGCTGGGGCCGAGGATCCTCGCCTGTGGGCGAATCGGCCGGCGGCGGGGAATCGAAGAGGCGGCGCAGGGCGGCGGCGTCGAGGTCACCGAGGCCGGCGGCGAGGCCCCGCTCATACATCGGGATGGCGGCGTCCAGCAGCGGTGTCTCGGTGCCGACCGCCCGGGCGTAGGCGGCGATGATGCTGGCGTCCTTGTGGATGAGCGCCAACCGTGCCGACGGGGGGTCGAAGCTGTCGGCCACCATCATCGGGCCCCTGATGTCGAACATGGACGAGGTTCCCGTGCCGTTCGAGATCGCCTCCTGGGTGAGCGCCGGGTCCAGCCCGGCGGCCTCACCGAGGGCGTGCGCCTCGGCGGCGGCGAGCGTGTGCACGGCGACGAGCAGGTTGGCGACGAACTTCATGCGCGTGCCGTTGCCGAAGGTGCCGAGGTGGTACGTACGGCGGCCGATGACGTCGAACAGCGGCGCGACCCGCTCGAAGCCGGCACGACTGCCGCTGGAGTAGACGACGAGCGTGGCGTCGGCGGCCTGCAGCCCGGTGCCGCTGACCGGGGCGTCCAGCAGGTCGCAGCCGACCGCGGCGAGGCGGTCATGGGCCTGCTGCTTCACCTCCAGCGGCAGGGTCCCCATCTCCACGGCCACGAGGCCGGCGGGCTCGGCGTCGGCCAGTTCCGCCGCCACGGCCTCCAGAGCGCTCACCGATGGCAGCGACAGCAGCACGACGTCGCTGCGGGCGGCCACCTCGGCCACCGAGCCGACCGGGGTCGCGGCGGAGGCGTCGACCTTCGCCGACTCGACGTCGTAGCCGCACACCTCGAACCCTGCGGCCACCAGGTGCCCCGACATGGCGCCGCCCATGACCCCCACGCCGATCACCCCGACCCGGGGCCGGTCGGCGTCGCCCGAAGCCATCACAACTCCAGGACTGCCACCCGGCCCTCGTCCCCGTCGACGGTGCCGAGGTGCAGCGGGGTGTCCGGTCCCCTGCGACCCGACGTCCCGGTACAGAACAGGTCGTCGACGGGGCAACTCACGACGGCCGGCACGGTGAGTGATCGGGCCACCTCCATGAGGTGCGCCGAGGGAGCGCCACCCAAGGCGACGAGACCGGCGGCGTCCCAAAGCAGGGGAGCGAAGTTGGGAAGCGGGTACTGCACCACGATCACGTCCCGAGGGCGCACATGGTCCACCGACGTGGGACTCGAGACCCAGACGAGGCGGCCGGCCCCGATGCCCCCGGAGGCTCCGATCCCGCTGCGCGCCTCATCACCGAGCGCCGCCACCCCGGCCAGGAACGGCTCCCAGCGGTCCCGTCCCACCCGGCCGCGGTCCACAGAGGCGCCACCGGCCAGGATCTCAGCCAACTCATCCACCGAGTGATACCAGACCCCATGCGGATCGCCCAAGGCATCGCCGAGCCGCTCGATGATCGCCAACACCTCCGCGGCCCCGACCGGATCAGGCGCCACCAGCCCCCCCAAGGCCTCGATCGACTCATTAGGCCGATCGCCCCGCAACCGCCGAAGAACCGACCGGGCCAAAGCCGAAGCCTCCTCAGCAGACCGCCCCCAAGCCGAAGCAGTCAACCCAGCACTCAAGCTCCGGGCCCGGACCAACAGACCCCCCAGACCCTCCCCACCAAGGGCCTGGCCGGCGTCACTTTTTGAGAATTCGGGCGCCGCCGCCCAGCCCAACACCAACTCTTCGCCGAGGGCTCCCGGGTACTGCATCGCGAGCCGCGCCAGGCGCCGCGCTTCGGGATGTCCGAGCGCAGCCGGCAGCACCATGCTCTCGCTAGCAGGCGCCGTGACGGTCCGCTGCACCTGCAGCAGCACGGGGGCCCCGCCGGTCACGGCCCACTCCACCAGGTTGCAGTCCAGCCTGTCAGCGGCCTCGCGAGCCAGCGTGGCCACCTCTTCCAGGGTGCTGGCACCGATCAACTCCAGCGCCTCGCTGCCCGAGATGCTGCCGTCGGACCCCACGGTTGCTCGCACGCCCGGGACCCAGCCCGCCAGCAGGTCCCGCGGCGACCCTCTCACCGCCGAGATGCTCACGGCGCCGATCTCGTCGACGGTGGCCGCGCCACCGCAGTCGGGCGCCAGTTCGGTCTGCACCAGCACCCCCATCCCGGCGCTGCCCGCTTCGATGCCGGCGGCCTCGAAGCGTTCCAGCGCCTCAAGCGTGAACATCGCCGACCACACGCTGCGCAGCGCCTTGGGCACCTCGTCGCGGCGCACTTCCGGCAGCGAGGCGAACGCCCCCGCCCAGGTGCCCTCGCCTTCGAGCGCGCTGGAGGAGCGGGCGATGAGCGGTTCGGCCAGCGCGGCGGCGGCCGCGCCGATCTCGGTCGCCAGCGACTCGTCGATTTCGCTTCGAAGCAGCACCATCCGGGCCGCTCCCGAGCCGCGCCGGGTCAACTCCTCAGCGGCGTGCCGCAGCGGCCCGGCGGAGGCGGCCAGGGTGACGACGAAACCGTCGAGCGCCGGCAACCCTGCCCGCCGCGCCCGGGCGAGGTTCGCCGCCTTCGCCCCGACCGTCGAGACGTCGAGCGCTTCGGGATCGTCCAGCCGGACGACCCGCGGGTTCATCGCTGCAGGGCCGACCGCGGACCGGTGTCGTTCGGTTCGCTCAGCCGACGGCGATGATCTCCGGCGCGGGCGTGGAGATCATCTCTATGCCCGTGTCGTTGACGATCAGCATCTCCTCGAGTCGCACCCCGAACTCGTGCAGCTTGCCGTGCTGGGTCTCGAGGGCGAACACCATGCCCGGCTCGATCTCCACGGGGTGGTCGAGCGACCATATCCGGGAGATGACGGGGATGTCGTACTGCGCCAGGCCGAGGCCGTGGCCCCACAGGTTGGCGGCCGCCTCGTCCTCCTCGTCGTAGCCCCAGATCTCCTTCGCGGACGGCCACACCCCGGCGATGTCGGCGGTTGTGACGCCCGGCCGGGTGGCCTCGATCGAGTCGTTCAGCCACTTCAGCGCCAGGTCGTAGTACTGCTTGTGCTCGTCGGTGGGCTTGCCGCCCACGCAGTAGGTGCGGTACACGCAGGACTTGAAGCCGTTCCAGGTGAGCGCCGCTAGGTCGATGATGACCAGCTCGCCGGGGCGGATGATGCGGTCGCCGTGGTTGCGCCAGTTGGGCCAGGCGTTCGGGCCCGAGGAGACGATGACGTCCTCCACGTTCTCCATGCCCGGGATGTTGTAGAGCTGCTCCATGCCGTAGGCGGTGACCTCGTTCTCGGTCAGTCCGGGGCGCAGGAACTGGCTGAATTGGTAGTGCACCACGTCGCAGATGGAGCCCACCATCCGCATGGCCTTCTGCTCGTTGGGGCTCTTGATGGCCCGGGCCTCCATCATCGGCGTCATGCCGTCGGTCCAGTTGATGCCGCGCTCCTCGAACACCCGGATCATGTTGAGGTCCATGAAGTCCACGCCGAGCGGCTTGTCCTCCACGCCGGCCTCCTCCAGGTCGCCCATGAGAGCGTTGGTGAACTTCGCCACCTGCGAGCTGGCGGCCGGGCCGGCGGCCCCCTTGATCCAGGCGTAGGAGTAGCGCACATTCTCCTTCGGGATCCACGGCGAGTGCTCCCGCAGGTGGTAGCCGATGTCACCCTGCTCGTAGATGATGGGCTCACGGCCCTCCACCAGCACGGCGTAGCGCAGGCCGGGCTTCAGCTGGTTCCAGCCCGGGGTCAGCGTGGAGGTGACGTAGCGGATGTTTTCGTCGTACATCAGCAGCATGGCGCCGAGTTCGTGGCGGGCCATGGCCTCCCGGGCGCGCCGCAGCCGCCACTCCCGGACCTCCTGCCAGTTGATCCCCTCGCGCCAGTCGGTGTTGAGAACGCCGAACGCTTCCCTCATGGTG
>JAPPDX010000021.1 GCA_028824415.1 bacterium
GATGCCGCCCAGCTCGGTCAGCATGTGCACGAGCCGGATGCCGCCTTGCCCCGGCAGCCGGTTGGCCGACAGCCGATCCAGCAGGGCGGCGGCATCGCCGCCGGTGACCTCGAACTTGGCGAAGGCGGTGAGGTCGGCGATGCCCACCCGCTCGCGCACGCCGCGCACCTCGGCGCCGACCGGCTCGAAGGCGTTCGAGCGGCGGTAGGAGTGCGCCTCGGGGCTGCCGTCGGGTGAGAAGTACTGCGGGCGCTCCCAGCCGTAGACCTCCTGCCACTGGGCCCCGAGGGCGTCGAGGTGCTTGTAGATGGGGGTCGTCTTCTGTGGCCGGCCCGCCGCCCGGTACTCCCCGGGCGGGCGCGGCTGGTACATCTCGTGATACTCGTCCAGGGACCTGTCGATGGTGTAGTGGCTGCGCGCCCCGGCGTAGTCGCCGTAGCGGCGCGGGTCCATGTTCCGCACGTTGATCTCGGTCTGGCCGTGCACCATCCACTGCGCCAGGTACTTGCCGGCCCCCGGCCCCTGGGTCACGCCGATGGAGGCGCCGTTGCAGTGCCAGTAGTTGCGCAGGCCCGGCGCCGGACCCATCAGGAAGCCCGCGTCGGGGGTGTGGGTGATGGGCCCGGACACGACCTTGCGGATGCCGGCGTCGCCGAAGGCGGGGATGCGCACCGCCGCCCACTCCAGGCACTCCTCGAGGCGGTCCAGGTCGGGCGGGGTGAGGTAGAAGTGCAGGTCCCAGTCCACGCCGTCCACGCCGTAGGGCTGCGAGTCCGACATCTCGTACGGCCCCACCAGTATCCCGTCGAGCTCGCTGCGCACGTACATCGAGGCCCGCGGGTCCCGGATCGTGGGGGGTTCGTAACCCAGGTCCACCAGCGGCTGGATGCGCTCGGTCACCAGGTACTGGTGGATGACCGAGACGATCGGCACGTCGAGGCCCACCATGGCGCCTAGTTGCGGGGCGTAGTGGCCGGCGGCGTTCACGACGTGCTCGCAGATGATCCGGTCGTTGTCGCAGATCACCTCCCAGCGGCCGTCGGGCAGCTGATTCATGTCGGTGACGCGGGTGTGGCGCCGGACCTCGGCGCCGAGTTGGCGTGCGCCGCGGGCCATGGAATTGGTACAGCTCGACGGGTCGGCCCAGCCGTCGTTGGGGGTGTAGACCCCCGAGACCACGTCGTCGAGGTTCAGCAGCGGGTGCAGCTCGGCGATCTCGGAGGGCCCGATGATGTGGCACTCCACGCCCGCCTGGTGCAACAGGCCCTCCGTGTAGCGGTGCCAGTCGGCCTCCTCGGGCCGGCCCTTACGGCAGAGGCGGACGGTGCCGGGCTGGTGCCAGCCGGTCGACAGCCCCGTCTCGGCCTCGATGCTGCGGTACAGCGACACCCCCACCTCGTGCACCTTGGCCAGGTTGTAGTCGCTGGTGAAGTTGGGGATCATCCCCGCCGCGTGCCAGGTGGAGCCGGAGTTCAGCTCGCCCTTGTCCACGAGGACGGTGTCGGTCCAGCCCTCGTGCGCCAGGAAGTACAGCAGGGCGGCGCCCATGGCGCCGCCACCCACGATCACGACCCGGGTCTCGGTAGTCATTTCACCTCCGGCGCGGGCGGTAGAAGCTCCGCAGCTGCGCCGTGGCCGGGACCCGCCGCCCGCCCACGTCGATCTCGAAGGTGCCCGCCTCCAGCCAGTCCGCGGTCACCGCCTCGGCATGGTGCACGTAGCCCATCGCCAGGCACCGGTCCTCGAGGTAGCTCCAGGCCGCAGAGGTGGTCGTCCCCACAACCTCGCCGTCGCGCAGGACCGGCTCGTCGTGGTAGACGAGCAGTTCGGGATCCTCGAGGCGGAACTGCACCAACCGCTTCGTGCGGGGTTGGGACCGCTGGGCCTCCAGGGCTGCCCGGCCGCAGAAGTCCACCTGCTTGTCCCACCCTACGGCGAAGCCCAGCCCGGCCTCCAGCGGGGTGTCGGCCGGAGAGATGTCATGGCCCCAGTGGCGGTAGCCGGACTCGAGGCGCAGCGTGTTCATGGCGTGGTAGCCGGCTAGGGCCAGACCGTGCGGCCCGCCGGCGGCCATGAGGGCGTCGAAGACCGCCTCGGCGTCGTCGTTGGCGACGTACAGCTCCCACCCCAGTTCGCCCACGTAGCTCATCCGGATCGCCAGCACCTCCCGGCCGGCCACGTCGATGCCGCGCGCCGCGGCGAAGGGAAAGTCCTCGTCTCCAAGCAAGGCGCCGGTGAGCGGTGCCAGCACATCCCGGGCGCGAGGACCCATGAGTCCCAACATGGCCTGGTCCTCGGTGATGTCCCGAATGTCAACGTCGAACCCCCGGCATCCCCGGCGCAGCCGGGCCCAGTCGCGAGTCTGCGACGCGGCGGCGGTGACCACAACGAACGAGTCCTCGCCGAGCCGCGTCACCGTCAGATCTGCCTCGATGCCACCCCGGTCGTTGCACCACTGCGTGTAGACGGCCTGTCCCGGCTCGGTGTCGACCTCGGCAGCACTCAATCTGTTCAGCACACCGACAGCGTCGGGCCCGGTGACGCTGAACTTCACAAACGACGTCTGGTCGAACAGACCCACCCGCTCGCGGACCGCCCGGCACTCGGCACCGGCGTTGGCCCACCAGTTCTGCTTTCCGTAGCTGTAGACGTAGGCCCTCTCCTGGCCTTCGAAGGCGTACCAGTTGGGGCGCTCCCAGCCGGCCGTCTCCCCGAAAGTGGCCCCGGCGGCGTCGAGGCGGTCGTGCACCGGCGACAGACGCCGGTTGCGGGCGCTCTCGTACTGGCGGTGCGGCCAGTGCATGGCGTAGAGCAGGCCGAGGCTCTCGCCGATGCGGTCCCGCAGATATGTCGGGTCGGCCTGGAAGGGCAACGCCCGGCTGATGTCCACCGAGGTCAGGTCCAAGGGCGGAATGCGGTCGGCGATCCAGTCCGCCAGCACCCAGCCCACGCCGCCGGCGGTCTGCACGCCGATGGAGTTGAATCCGGCCGCCACGAAGCAGCCGTCCACCTCGGGCGCCTCACCCATGTAGAACACGCCGTCGGGCGTGAAGGATTCCGGACCGTTGAAGAAGAGTTGGATGCCGCATTCGCCGAGGGCCGGCACACGGTGGATGGAGCGTTCGAAGATGGGGCCCACGTGCTCCCAGTCCTCGGGAAGTTGCACGAAGCTGCTGCCGGGGGGCACACCCTCGAGGTGCCAGATCTTGCCACGGGGCTCGAAGAAGCCGGCCATGATCTTGCCGGTCTCCTCCTTGAAGTAGGTGTAGTTGCCGGGGTCGCGCAGCACCGGGGTGTTGACGTCCACGCCGTCCAGCGGCTCGGTCACGACGTAGAAGTGCTCGCAGGCCTGCAGCGGCACGTTCACGCCGATGGTCGCCGCCAATTGCCGGGTCCACATGCCGGTGGCCAGCACGACCGTCTCGGCCTCGATGTCTCCCCGGTCGGTCTGCACACCGGTGATCCGGCCGTCGCGGGTATCCAGACCGGTCACCGTCACGCCCTCGAGGAAGGTGGCGCCGCGACCGCGCGCCCCCTTCGCCAGCGCCATGGTCACATCCACCGGCGAGAGCTGCCCGTCGCGGACCACCAGCAGGGCGCCCACCAGATCGTCGGTGCGGATGAGCGGCCAGCGCTCCTTCAACTCGTCCAGATCCAGGATGCGGGTCTCGACGCCCACCATCGTCCCCATGGAGGCACCCCGGAGAACCTCCTCCCATCGCTCGGCGTTGTCGGCGACGGTGATCGACCCCTGCGTGCGGTAGCCGGGAGACTGGCCGGTCTCATCCTCCAGCTCCTCGAAAAGGCGGGCCGAGTACGTGGCCAGTTGTGTGAGGCTGTAGGTGGAGCGGAGCTGGGTGACCAGCCCGGCCGCGTGCCAGGTGGTGCCGCAGGTGAGGGTTCCCTGCTCGAGCAGAACCACGTCGCTGATGCCGCGACGGGCGAGGTGATAGGCCGTGCTGCAACCGATCACGCCACCGCCGACGATGACCACTTGCGCCCGGTCGGGCAGTCCGTTCCCTGCGCTCACAGGGCGTCATTCTGACAGGTCCGAGGCGGCGCGAAACCGCGCGAAGGGATCAGCCGACGCACAAGCCGGACGGTCCGGCTCGCCGGCTCTGCGCCGCGCTCGCGGCCACGACATCGGCCACGTCTGCGCCTAGGCTGCGGGCTCGGCACAGAGCCGGCGCAGGACGACAGACGCAGGATCCACGATGGAGACCCCCGGAATGGTGGCAACCGCCGAGGCAGCCCCGGATACGGACGATCCGGTGGCGAGCGATTCCCCGAGCGCCATGACCCGGGTGGCCGGCCAGACCAGGCTCCTGGGGCCACCCGCAGTGGTGGCCGCGGGCGTGATCGGCCTGTGGTACCTGTTCACGTACTTCGTTCTGGACCGGGATCAGCAGTTCTTCCTGCCCCCGCTGCATCGGGTCGTCAACGTGGGGTTCTTGACCTGGGACAACCTCGAGCAGGTCCTGTTGGGCCTGTGGCGCACCACGCAGGTCACGCTGGTGGGGCTGGCCCTCGCGATCGTCGGGGGCATGGCCATCGCCGTGGTCATGAGCCAGGCCCGCTGGATCGAGCGGAGCGTCTTCCCTTACGCCGTGGCGGTGCAGGCCGTGCCCATTGTCGCGATCAGCCCGCTCATCGGCCTGTGGTGGGGATGGGATTTCCAGAGCCAGGTGGTGGTGACGATCATCATCTCGATCTTCCCGATCATCACCAACACCCTGTTCGGGCTGCGCTCGGTGGAGCCCAGCATGCACGACCTGCTCACGCTCCACCGGGTGGGCCGCTGGACGCGCTTCCGCAAGCTGCAGCTGCCCCATGCCCTGCCCGCCATCTTCACGGGGTTCCGCATCTCGGCCGGCTTGGCCGTGGTGGGCGCCATCGTGGGCGAATTCTTCTTCAAGGGCGGCAGCTATGGCTCGGAAGGGCTGGGACAGCTGCTGTTCCTGTTCCAGAACCAACTCTCGGGATCGAAGCTGGTGGCCGGAATCATATTCAGTTCGCTGCTCGGCGTGATCCTCTTCTGGTTCTTCGGCTGGGCTGGCCGGCGCCTCACGAGCCACTGGTACTCCGCCTGAACCAGGTCTTGAGCGGCATCCCGGGGCGCACGACGGTTCGGTCGCGATCCGTCGCCGGGCCCCGCTCCAGCGCACTTTCGACGGACGCGGGTCGGCCACGACCGGCGCTGATATGGACACCGCACACCGGGGCCACAACCGGTGCGGATTTGACTACCCTGTGGCCCGGTCTGACCGCACCGGAGGGTAGATCTCTCGAGCAGTCGAAATGGAGGAGACAATCCGATGAAGAAACGTGTCCTGATCGCACTCGCAGCGGCGCTGGCAGTCGTTGCGGCCGCCTGTGCGGCTGACGACTCGGCCACCGAGGCCGCCGACGCGGCCCTGGCCGCGGCCAACGCCGCCCAAGCGGAGGCTTCAGCTGCAGCGGCCGACGCCGGGGCTGCCGCCTCAGCCGCCTCAGCCGCCCAGGCGGACGCCGACACCGGTATCTCCGATGCGGCAGTGGCCGCAGCCGACGCCGCAGCAGCCGGCGCCGAGGCCGCGTCAGCCGCAGCCGACGCCGCAGCAGCCGGTGCCGCAGCCGACGCGGCGCTCGCCGCCGCCGAGGCGGCACAGGCCGGCGCCGACCTGGCGCAAGCCACCGCCGAAGGCAACGAGGAAGCCATGGCCGCAGCCGAGGACGCCCTGGCAAGCGCCCAGGCGGCCGCCGACGAGGCGCTGTCGGAGGCAGCGGCCGCGCAGCAGGAAGCGGCAGCCGCCCAGGCCGAGGCCGCAGCCGCCCAGGCCGAAGCCGACGATGCCCGGGCCGCCGCCGAGGCGGCGCAGGCCGCGCAGGCCCAGGCCGAGGAGGCGCGTGCCGAGGCCCAGGCCGAAGCCGAGACCGCCATGGCAGGTGTCCAGCTCACCGACGTGTGCCCCAACCCGCTCGTCATCCAGACGGACTGGTTCCCCGAGCCCGAGCACGCGCACACCTACCAGATGATCGGCACCGACGGGGTCGTGGACGCCGAGAACGGCACCTACTCCGGCGAGTTGGGTGACACGGGCCTCATCGTCGAGATCCGCGCCGGCGGTCCGTACATCGGCTTCTCGCCGCCGACGGCGCAGTTCTACGCCGACGACGACATCTTCATGGCCTACGTCGACACGGCCGCCGCCATCCGGAGCTACGGCCAGACCCCGGTCACCGCCGTGTTCACCAGCTTCGAGGTGGGTCCGCAGATCCTCATGTGGGATCCGGAGGACTACGACTTCGAGACGTTCGAGGACATCGGGAACTCCGGGGCCACCGTGCTGTACTTCCAGGGCGCCACGTACATGGACTTCCTGGTCGCCAACAACGTCCTCGACGCAGCGAACGTCGACGGCTCCTACGACGGCTCGCCGACCCGGTTCATCGCCGAGGACGGCCTCGTGCAGCAGGGCTTCGCCACCAACGAGCCGTACCGCTACGAGAACGAGATCGACGGCTGGCTGAAACCGGTGGAGTTCCTGCTGATCCACGACGCCGGTGTCGAGCTCTACCAGTCGGCGGTGTCGGTGCGCTCCGGCGACATCGAGCGCTACCGGGAGTGCCTGGAGCTGATCGTGCCGATCATGCAGCAGGATCTGGTCGACTACTTCAACGACCCGCAGCCGATCAACGACAGGCTCGACGACATCGTCAAGGAGCTGGACAGCTTCTGGACCTCGTCCAAGGCAGGGCACGCCGCGGCCACCGTGGCCATGCGAGACCTCGGGCTGGTGACCGACGGCGGCAACGGCTTCATCGGCGACATGAACGGGGACCGCATCCAGGGTCTGATCGACATCCTCACGCCGATCTTCACCGAGCAGGGCGTCGAGAGCTTCGACCCGAACGTCACGCCCGACGACGTCTACACAAACGAGTTCCTGGATCCGTCCATCAGCCTCGGCTTCTAGCCGCGGCACCGCGGAGGTTCCCGCGAACACATGACCACCGAAAGCGGCCCGGCCCCTGGGGAGACTCGGGGGCCGGGCCGTGCCCGGTCCGACCCGGCTGGGCCTGCACCGGCGCGGCGGCTCGCCGAGGCGCTCTGGACGCGAGTTCGAGGGCTGGCCACAAGGTTCGGTCTGCCGGTGGCGTTCAGCCTGGCGATGGTGGGCCTGTGGTACCTGCTGTCGTACGTGATGCTGGCCGATGATCGCCAGTTCCTGCTGCCCCCGCTTCACGAGGTGTGGAACGCGGCCGTCGGCGACGCGGACGTGCGCGGCGAGCTACGCGACGGCCTGGCGGTCACCGCCAAGGAGTCGTTCACGGGGCTGGCCATAGCCGCTGCGGCCGGGATGCTCTTCGCGGTGGCGATGAACTTCAGGCGCTGGGTCGAGCGCTCGTTCTTCCCCTGGGCGGTCGTCCTGCAGACGATCCCCATCCTGGCCCTCGTGCCGCTCATCGGCGGGCTGTTCGGGTTCGACTTCCAGGCTCGGGTGATCGTCACGGTGTTGATCGCGCTGTTCCCGATCATCACGAACACGCTGTTCGGCCTGCAGTCAGCCGAAGAGAACCTGCACGAGTTGTTGACCCTGCACCATGCCTCGCGCTCGACCCGCTTCTGGAAGCTGGAGTTCCCCGCCTCGCTGCCGGCCACCTTCACCGGGCTGCGCATCGCCGCCGGGCTGTCAGTGATCGGTGCCATCGTCGGCGAGTTCTTCTTCGGCCGGGGCGAGAAGGGCGTCGGGGTGCTCATCGACAAGTACCGCGGCCAGGCCGCCACCAAGGAGTTGATCGCAGCCCTCCTCGTGTCCTCTCTGCTGGGGATCGTCGTGTTCTGGGGGTTCAGTTGGCTGGGACGCATCAGCACCCAACGCTGGCACGCCTCCGCCGACGAGGCAGGAGTCTGAGTCGCGGCTGTATCGCGACCGCGACTCGACTGCCGGCCGGTGCAACCTGCGGGCGGCTGAACCCCAATCCCCGCCGGCAACCGGCGGTCAGGTCACCCAGCCCCGGAACGCGCCATCCACAGCCGCGAAACAGCGCGCGGCCGGCAAGCGATGACCATCGTCGTTGCCATTGACGCCGGCACCACCGGCGCGCGGACCATCGCCTTCGACGAGCGCGCCCACGCGGTTGCCATGTCCCGGCGGGAGTTCCCGCAGTACTTCCCGGCCCCCGGTTGGGTCGAGCACGATGCCGCCGAGATCTGGGAGGCGGTCCAGGCGACTCTGGGCGACGTGTGCGCGAGGCTCGACGAGCCGCCGGCGGCGATCGGCGTGACCAACCAGCGCGAGACGGTGGTCCGCTGGAGCCGGAGCCGGTCGGAGCCGCTGGAGCGGGCGATCGTGTGGCAGGACCGCCGCACTGCGGCGCGCTGCGCCGAACTCGAGGCCGAGGGCCTGCTGCCGCTGGTGCGGGAACGAACCGGCCTGGTCCTGGACCCGTACTTCTCGGCGTCGAAGCTGGAATGGCTCTTGCGGGACACCGCGGTGCCGCTGAACTCCGATCTGGCGGTCGGCACGATCGACAGCTGGATCGTCTGGAACCTGACAGGCGGCGCCCTCCACGCAACCGACGCCACGAACGCCTCCCGGACGATGCTGTTCGACATCGGCGCGCTGGCGTGGAGCAGCGAACTCTGCGAGGTGTTCGGGGTTCCGATGGGGGCCCTACCTGAGGTGCGCCCCTCGAGCGGCGACTTCGGCATCACCGCATCCACCGCATCCTGCGGCGCGGGCGTACCGATCCGAGGCGTCGCCGGTGATCAGCAGGCGGCATTGTTCGGGCAGGCGGCGTTCCGACCGGGCGACGCCAAGAACACCTACGGAACGGGCTCGTTCGTACTCATGAACGTCGGATCCGCCCCGCCGGAGCCCACCGAGGGCCTCCTCACCACCGTCGCTTGGCTGCTCGGGGAGTCCGTGGGGCCTGAAGTCGCCTACGCCCTGGAAGGCGCGATCTTCGCCACGGGCGCGACCGTCCAATGGCTGCGCGACGGCCTGGGGATCATCGAGGACGCCTCCGAGATCGAGTTGTTGGCAGCACAGTGCTCCTCCACCGGCGAGGTCTTCCTGGTCCCGGCCTTCACCGGCCTGGGCAGCCCGCACTGGGATCCCCATGCCCGCGGCACAATCGTGGGCCTGACTCGTGGAACCGGCCGGCCCGAGATCGCCCGGGCGGCCATCGAGGCGATGGTGTACCAGACCCGAGACGTCGTCGAGGCGATGACCACCGCAACCGGCACCGGCTTGCGGAGCCTGCGCGTCGACGGCGGCGCCTCGGCGATGGACTCGATGCTGCAACTGCAGGCGGACCATCTCGGCGTACCGGTGCGCCGCCCGAAGTTCCAGGAAGTCACGGCCCTCGGCGCCGCCTACCTCGCCGGCCTCGCCGCCGGGATCTGGCCGTCCACAGAGGCGATCGGCGAGCAATGGCAACTCGACCTCTCGGTCGAACCAAACCCCTCACGAGCAACGGTCGACGCCGCCTACGCCAACTGGAAACGAGCGGTCGAACGCAGCAGGAACTGGGCGACATGACGAGAACATCGTCAGCGGCGGCACTGCTCGCACTCCTCGTGTCAGTGGCGCTCCTCGGCGAGGCATGCGCCACGGCTGAGGATGGGACCGGCAGCGATTCCGATACCGGTGGCGCGATCGGCAACACGACACCGGTCCCAGCCGAGTCGTCGGCACCGACTCAACCGGCGACGACTCAACCGGCGACGACTCAACCGGCGACGACTCAACCCCCCACGGACCCTCCACTTGCTCCCGATCCGCCTCCCGCAACGGACGAGCCGGCACCTCCATCGCCGTCCGAGCCGCCTCCCGATCCGCCTCCCACAGTGGAGGAGCCGGCACCTGCCGTGGAGGAGTCCCTTCCGGGCGAACCGTTCGAGTACGGACCGGCCGAGGGCACCTCGCTTGCAGTCGTGGGTGTGCCCTACGAGGAGGTACTGACCGTCCACGACGTGCCGCTCGGCGAGACCATCGCAACCCTGGACGCCTCCAATCCCTACGAGGGCCTCGTCGTCCGCGAGGCCCCGTCGGACGACTTCCTCGCCTCATTCGACTCGGAGACCGGCGCGGTCGTGGCGACGGGCAGGACCAGGAGGCTGCCCGACACCGAGTGGCCCGACACAGTCTGGAACGAAGTACGTGTCGCCGCAATGACGGGCTGGGCGAGGGCGGCGCATCTCGCACCCACCGGGCTAACCGACGACCTGACAGCGCAACTTATGGACGTTCTTGGTGAGCGACCGGAGGCCAGCACACTGATCGAGTTGGGGAACATCCTGGGCGAGACGATTGCGTCGGAGGAACCAACCTCCCGCGTCCACATCGTCACCCGCCCTATCGTGTTCGAGGCCCTCGGCGAGGTGACCGTGGACGTTTTGAACATCGGCGACGACTCGCTGTTGGGCTACCGGCTGCACATCTTCGCAATACCCGCCGCCGAGGACTGGATGTCGGAGAATCCAGGCCCGTTCACGCTCCGGGCCGCCACGCGCACCATCATCTGCCAAAGCCATCGCGGCGTCACAGCCGACGGTCTCTGCGTCTAACGGAAGTGAGCGCAACCATGACCACGCCTGAGTTTCCCGAGCTTGGCTTCTACGGATTGGCCGGTCAGCCGGCAAGTTCGCGGGACCTGCTCGACGAGGTTCGAGAGGGCGAGGCGCTGGGCCTCGGCACGGTGTTCATCTCCGAGCGCTACAACAAGAAGGAGGCGGCGACGCTGTGCGGCGCGGCGGCCGCGGCGTCGGAGTCCATCACCATCTCCTGCGGCGTCACCAACAGCAACACCCGCCACCCCTTGCTCACGGCGGGCTTCGCCTACACCATGCAGAGCCTCTCCGGTGGGCGGTTCGTGCTGGGCATCGGCAGGGGCATCCCGATCCTCCAGCAGTTGATGGGCATTCCCGAGATCACCACAGCGGAGATGGAGGACTTCGCCGGGATCATGCGGCGGCTCTTCCGCGGCGAGATGGTCGCCAGCCACGACGGTCCCGCCGGCAAGTTCCCGTTGCTGGTGCTGGATCCGACTCTGGACGAGCACCTGCCGATGGGCATCGGGGGATTCGGCCCGAACAGCCTGCGTCTCGGCGGCCGCTGCTTCGACGAGGTGATCCTGCACACGTTCTTCGCGGACGAGACCGTGGTCCGTTGCGTGGAGACCGTGAAGTCGGCCGCCGAGCAGGCGGGCCGCGACCCCGACGACGTGAAGGTCTGGTCGTGCCTGGCCACGATCTCCGACGTGGTCCCCTACGAGAAGCGCCTGAAGGGAACCGTCGGCCGGCTGGCCAGCTACCTGCAGGCCTACGGCGACCTCCTGGTGCGGGTGAATCGCTGGGATCCCGCCGTGCTGGAAAGGTTCAACGCCGACGAGGTGGTTGCCAAACACCGCTGGACGGCGCTGGATCACACCGGCACGACAGATGTGCTCGAACACGTCGGCGCACTCATCCCCGACGAATGGTTCGCCGCCAGCGCCACCGGGTCGCCCGCCGAGTGTGCGGCGGCTGTCGCCCACCAGCTCGACCTCGGATGCGACGGCGTCATCATGCACGGCGCCACGCCCGCCGAACTCGTACCGGTCGTGGAGGCCTACCGCCGGAGCCGTCCGTGACCCACGCCGATCCGATCCCCACCGCGGTGGAGGTCACCGCCGGGTGGTTGACTGAGCGCCTGCGCGACGCCGGGTTCCTCGACGCCGAGGTCAGCGACCTCGAGTGCCGGACCATCGGCCTGCCGCACGTCAGCGGATGTTTCCGGTTCACCCTGCAGTACGCCCGACCGGATCCGGCGTATCCGGCCACGATCATCGGGAAGTTCCCCTCCGACGACGCCACCACACGAGAGTTCTCGGCTCAGATCTACGCCAACGAGGTGGCCTTCTACCGCGATCTGCAAGCTCGGGTCACCATCCCGACGCCGGTGTGCTTCCTCGCCGACATCGATGGCGCCGGCCCGGCGTTCGTACTCCTGCTGGAGGACATGCATCCGGCGCGCCAGGGCAACCAGGTGGCGGGTTGCGGTCCCGATCTCGCACATGCCGCGGTGGTGCAGTTGGTGGAGCTCCACGCACCGACCTGGTGCGACGCTTCGCTGCTGCGGTCGGGCTGGCTGGCCCAGGACGATCCGGCTGGATTCCAGACCCTGCTGCAACAGCTCTACCGGGATTTCCTGGCCGAACCCCTCGAGCGGTTCGACGCAGACCTGTCCGCCGAAGCCAAGGAGCTCATGACGCGCGTCGGGGAGGGCGCCGAGTTCCCCGTGGGCGTTCTCGATCCCGACCCGTTCTGCGTCGTCCACGGCGACTACCGGCTGGACAACCTGCTCATCGACGAGTCGCTGGAGCCGCCGCGCATCACCGCGGTCGACTGGCAGACGATGGGCGTCACCAGCCCGCTCACCGACGTGGCCTACTTCATGGGCGCGAGCCTGCACCCTGCGGACCGCAGGGAGACCGAGGAAAGCATCGTGCGCGCTTACCACGAGGCGCTCGCCGCAGCCGGGATCGAGGACTTCGATTGGGCGGCGTGCTGGGAGGGCTACCGCCGGGCATCGCTCTACGGGCTGGGAATAGCGGTTCTGGCGCGCGGGGTGGCCGCCCGGAATCCTGACGGCGACGGCCTGTTCCGGGTACTGCTGCAGCGCCACGCCGCCCACGCCCTCGACCTGGGCGCGGAGGAGTTCCTGTTCTGACCGCTAGAGCGGCTCCTGAGGGGAGTCCTCGGCAATGGTGACCCACTCGCTCCAGGAGCCGTCGTAGACCGATACGCCGTCGCCGAGCCCTGCCACCTCATAGGCCAGCGCCGTCCCGCAGGCACCGACCCCGCCACGGCAGTAGAGGATCGTCCGGGATGAGCGATCGGTCGTGGCCAGGATCGTCTCACGACAGCTCTCGGGGGAGCGCATGAGCCCCTCGTCGTCGAGGAACTCGATGCCCGGGAGGTAAGCACTGCCGGGGATCATGGCCCCGTCCTCGACGCGGGCGGGTTCCATCCGGCAGTCAACGAGACCGACGGCGGGATCGTCCAGCCCGGCCGCCACGTCGACGTGTGTGGCGTAGGCCGCCGAACGCTGCCGGGCCGTGAAGTCGCCCCGCGGCCAGCGAGGCACCTCGGTGCTCAGGGGTCGGCCCTCGGTGGCCCAGCGCCCGATCCCGCCGTCGAGGACCGCCACGGCCTCGTGGCCGTACACCCGCAGCGCCCACCAGAGGCGGGCCGCCACGGTCACATGCCCGTCGTCGTAGGCGACGACTGTCGTGCGATCGCCGATGCCCGCTGCGGCCATGGTCTCGGCGAAGGCCTCCGGTTGCGCCAGCATCCCCGGGATCGGGTGGTCGGGATCGGCCCAGTGGGTGTCCCACCGCAGGTGTACGGCACCGGGGATGTGACCACGGGCGTACTCGGCATCGGGGTCGCGCATATCGAACGGCTTCAGGTACCAGCGGCAGTCCACGACCCTCAGGTCGCCGTCGCCGGCATCCAGCCGTTCCGCCAGCCATGCGGTGCTCACAAGAGGGCTGCCCACAGCCATCGCGTCGCTACTCACGACGGCTCCGAGCGCACGGCCGGCACCACCTCGACGGCCAGCGCCTCCACCGCCCAAGCGGGGTCCGGCCCCAGCGTGTACCAGAACAGCGGCATCGCCATGCCCGCCTCGCCGAAGGGGGTCAGGCGCTCGATCACCTCTTCAGTGTCACCCGTCACGGCGAACGTGTCGACCAGTTGGCCGCTGACGGCCGCGGCGCCGGCAGCAAGCCCGTCCCGCCGCACGGCGGCCCGCACCGCCGCCACCGCTTCGGGGTCGGCGCCGGAGCGGTCCACGACCACGCCCTCCACCCGGGCCAGGTAGTACGCCAGTACCTCGCACACCTCCCGGCGAGCCGCGGCCCGATCGCGGTCCAGGCTGGTGAGCACATTGCCCGAGATCAGCACCTCGGCGGGATCGCGCCCCGCCGCACGGGCACCTTCGGCTATCCGCTCAGCCACCCAAGCGACGTAGGCGGGGCTCATCAGCGCCCCCAACTGAACACCGTCGGCCCAGCGTCCCGAAGCGGTCAGCATCCGGGCGTTCACAGCCCCCACATCCACCGGCACCGGCGACGGCGACGGCAGGTCAAGACACAATTCGGGCCTGGCCTCGAACGTCTCCGGTTCGAACCCCACGGGCCCACCGGCCAGCAGCGACCGCATCGCCCGCACGGCCTCCACGGTGTTCGTGTACGGCAACCAACCTTCCGGATCACAGCCGAACGCCCGCATCGTCCACTCACAGGCGCCGATGCCGAACCGCACCCGACCGGGCCCGATGTCGGCCAGAGTGGCCGCCTCCAGGGCGAGCAGCAGCGGATGGCGGGTCACTGGATTGGCAACGCCCACTCGCACCGTGACACGCCGGGTCCGGGCCAGGATCGCCGCCGCAACCGACGTCGTGGAGCGATGCAACCGGCTCTCGGGGATTGACACCTCGTCATACCCCAACTCATCGGCCTGAACACCCTGCGCCAGCGTGACAGCCGCAAGCTCCTCGTTCGACAGAGACAGCCCCACACCGGCAAAGCGGACCGACAATTCGCTCACATCTCCCAGTCTGCCCCGGCCGATACGACGGTGCCGCGACCGTGTGGATTCCGGCCGCCGGCGACGGGACGGTTACGTTGGTCCGATGGCGCGCCAGGGGATTCCCGAGATCGAAGAGGCTCTGGGCAGCGCCGACTTCCAGGATCACCTGCACGAGGTGTTCGCCGAACTCCGCAAGCGCGCCCCCGTGTACTGGAGCCCGTCGCTCAACTACTGGCTCGTCACGAGCTTCGACCTGGTGGAGGAGTTGTTCCGCAGCCCCGACGACTTCTCCAGCCGAGGCGCCGAGTTTGCCTACATCCGGAGACTCCCGGACGACGTCTTCGAGAGTCTGCAGATCATCCCCTACCACTTCAGCCAACCCGGCCTCATCCACTCCGAC
>JAPPDX010000086.1 GCA_028824415.1 bacterium
CGATGAGTACTACGACACCAGCGGCTTCCCCATCCACACACTCGGCCCCAGCGCCGAACCGGCTGCGACGTCGAGCGACATGGGCAGCCAGACCACGATCACGATTGCCGTGAACCCGTGGGATGGATCGGCTCTGAATGTGGCGGTGGCCGAGCAGTTGCTGGAGACCGAGCTGGGCTACACGGTCGAGACGGTGGAGATCGACGAGTTCGGTCAGTGGCCGGCCATCAACACCGGCGACATCGACGCCTCGCTGGAAGTGTGGCCATCGGGCCACGCCCAGAACCGTGAGGACTTCATCGACAATCCCGACGGAAACGTGGACGACGCCGGCGTCCTCGGCATCGTCGGTGGGATCGGCTGGTACATCCCGACCTACATGGTCGAGGCGCATCCCGAACTCGCCACCTGGGAGGGATTCGCCGATCCCGCGCTGGCCGCGGAGTTCGCCACCGCCGAGACCGGCGACCAGGCGCAGTTCCTCAGCGGCGATCCGAGCTGGACAGTCTACGAGGAGCAGATCATCGAGAACCTGGGCCTGCCGATGGAGATCGTCTATGCCGGCTCCGAGGCGGCGATCCTCTCCGCAGTGGACGCGGCCTACAACCGCGGCGATCCGATCCTGTTCTACTTCTGGACCCCCCACGTGGCGTTCGCCTCCTATGACCTCACGAGGGTGGCGCTGCCGACCTACAGCGACGCGTGCTACGAATCCGGCGCGGTCGACTGCGACTATCCGCCTGACAACCTCTTCAAGATTGTCAACGGCGACCTGGCGACCAACGCCCCGGCGGCGGATGCCTTCCTGCGGAACATGAACTACTCCGCAGCCGACCAGATCTCGATGCTCGGCGCCCTGGACGCCGGGATGTCCATCGAGGACGCGGCAGCGGCGTGGATCGCGGACAACGCGAGCACCTGGCAGGCCTGGCTGCCATAAACCTCACACCGCGTAGGGGGCGGAGGCGTCGTCCTTCGCCCCCTACCGGGGACTAGTTGTTGTACGACTTCATCATCGCGGGAGGCGGCTCGGCCGGTTGCGCACTCGCGAACCGGCTGAGCGCCGACCCCGCCAACCGCGTACTGGTCCTGGAGGCGGGACGGCGCGACTGGCGCTGGGACGTCTTCATCCACATGCCGGCGGCGCTGGCCTTCCCCATCGGCAACCGCTTCTACGACTGGCAGTTCGAGACCGAGCCCGAACCGCACATGGGCGGTCGCCGCGTCTACCACGCCCGGGGCAAGGTCCTCGGCGGCTCGAGTTCCATCAACGGCATGATCTTCCAGCGCGGCAACCCGGCCGACTACGATAAGTGGGCCGCCGCCGACGGCATGGAGTCCTGGAGCTACCGCCACTGCCTGCCGTACTTCAAGCGCATGGAGACGTGCCTGGCGGGGGCCGATGAGTACCGGGGCGCCGACGGTCCGCTGGTGCTGGAGCGGGGCCCGGCCACCAGCGCTCTGTTCACAGCCTTCTTCGAGGCTGTGCAGCAGGCCGGCTACGAGTTGACCGCTGACCTCAACGGCTACCGGCAGGAGGGCTTCGCCGCCTTCGACCGGAACATCCACCGGGGCAGGCGGCTGTCGGCGGCACGGGCCTACCTGCACCCCGTGCTGGGGAGGGCGAACCTGACTGTCGAATGCGGCACTCATATCAACCGCATCGTCTTCGAGGGAAACCGGGCCGTGGGTGTGGAGTGCAGCCGGCGCGGTCGCACACGCACCGTGCGAGGGGGGCGCGTCATCCTGTGCGGCGGAGCGTTCGGTTCAGCCCAGTTGCTGCAACTGTCCGGCGTCGGTCCGGCCGAGTTGCTTCGGTCGCTGGACATCCCGGTCGTGGCCGACCTCGCCGGCGTGGGGGAGAACCTGCAGGACCACCTCGAGGTGTACGTGCAGTACGCCTGCGAGCAACCCGTGTCGATGCAGCCGCACCTGCAGCGCTGGCGCCGCCCTTGGATCGGCCTGCAGTGGCTGTTGCGGCGGGGACCCGGCGCCACCAATCACTTCGAGGGTGGCGGGTTCGTGCGCAGCAACCTGGATGAGTCCTACCCGAACCTCATGTTCCACTTCCTGCCGCTGGCGATCCGTTACGACGGCTCGGCCCCCAGCGGAGGGCACGGCTATCAGGTGCACGTTGGCCCCATGTACTCCGACTCGCGGGGCTGGGTGCGAATCCGCTCCGGCGACCCTCGTGCCAAGCCGGCGATCCTGTTCAACTACCTGTCCACCGCCCAGGACCGCCGCGAGTGGCTGGAGACGATCCGGGTGACGCGCCACATCATGAGCCAACCGGGCTTCGCTCCCTACAACGCCGGTGAACTCTCGCCCGGACCCGAGGTGCAGAGCGACGACGAGATCATCGACTGGGTTGCCCGCGATGCCGAGACGGCGCTGCACCCCTCGGGTACGGCGCGCCTGGGCCGGGGCGCGGGGTCGGTGGTGGATCCGGCTTCGATGGGCGTGCACGGCACTGAGGCTCTGAGTGTGGTGGACGCCTCGGTCATGCCGAACGTGACCAACGGCAACATCTACGCTCCAGTGATGATGGTTGCCGAGAAGGCTGCCGACCTGTTGCTGGGCAACACGCCGCTGGCGCCGCTGGACGTGCCGGTCTACGCGGGCGAGACGCGGCGGGGCTGAGATGCCAGGGGCCGTGCGGACCGTCGGTGTCAGCGGTCTGTGGAAGGTCTTCGGCCGCAAGCCCGCCGAGGCTCTGGCGATGGCTCGGGAGGGCGTTGCCCGCCAGCAGATCCAGGACGAGACCGGGTGCCTGGTGGGCGTCCGGGACGTCACCTTCGAGGTCAACCAGGGCGAGACATTCGTTGTCATGGGTCTGTCGGGATCGGGCAAGTCCACCCTGGTGCGCTGCATGTCCCGGCTCGTGGAGCCCACCGAGGGCCGCGTCGAGATCTGTGGCGCGGACCTCACCGCGGCCGACGCCGCAGAACTGCGTGAGCTGCGCCGCCACAAGATCGCGATGGTGTTCCAGCACTTCGCCCTTTTCCCGCACCGGCGGGTCGTCGACAACGTCGCCTACGGCCTCGAGGTGCAGGGTGTGGAGCGCAATGAGCGCCAGGAGCGGGCGCGGGAGTTGCTCTCCACCGTCGGTCTGGATGGCTGGAGCGACCACTATCCCCAGCAGCTCAGCGGCGGCATGCAGCAGCGCGTGGGTCTGGCCCGGGCACTCGCCGTGGATCCCGAGGTGCTGTTCTTCGACGAGCCCTTCTCGGCGCTGGACCCGCTCATCCGGCGTGACATGCAGGACGAGTTCCTCTCGCTGCAGGAGCGGTTGCAGCGCACGCTCATCTTCATCACCCACGACTTCGACGAGGCTCTGAAGCTGGCGGACCGCATCGCCATCATGCGTGACGGTGCGTTCGTGCAGGTGGGTACGGCGGCCGAGATACTCACCGAGCCTGCGAACGACTACGTGCGGGCCTTCACTCAGGACGCGCCGATCGCCAAGGTGCTGCTGGCTTGCGCCTTGATGCGCCCGCTGGCCGAGGGTGCCCCGGAGGGCTCCTGGGAACGGATCTCCACGCTCGCACCGCTGGAGAAGGCGTTGCCGCTGCTGCTGGCATCGCCGAACCCGCTGGTGGTGTGCGACGCCGAGGGGGAGCCGGTCGGCCTGCTCCACGGCGAGGATGTCGCCGAGGTGGTGGCAGGGAACAGCCGGTGACCGCAATCGACGTCCCGGGCGGGCCGACCGCACGGCTCGGGGGGCGCCTGCGGCTGCGTGACAGCGGCACGGGCCGGCTGTTCGGGGCGCTCGTCGTGGTGTTCGTCGGCGGCTACCTGGCCTCGTGGCTCCTGCCGGGCTTCGGCGTCTTCCCCGAGTCCTGGGACGTGGGCTTCGCCGAACCGATCGACAGGGCCCGGCGCTGGCTCATCAACAACCAGACCACCCACGGGCTCTACACCGTCTTCCTGAACCCGATCTCGGATGCCATCGACGCCGCGATCCGCTGGATCGAGTCTGCTCTGGCCTGGCTCCCCTGGTACGTCTACCCCGTGTTCACAGGAGTCGGCCTGTGGTGGGCGCGGAGCAGGATGGCCGGGTTGCTGGGGTTCCTGGGCGTCTGGGTGATCGGCGTGCTGGAACTCTGGGAGGAGGGCCTGTCCACCCTGGCGTTGATGGGCGTGTCGGTCATCATCTCGCTGGCCATCGGGATCCCGCTCGGCATCGCCGCCTGGCGCAGCGACCGCTTCGCCAAACTGCTGCGCCCCACGTTGGACGCCATGCAGACCATGCCCGGGTTCGTCTATCTCATCCCGTTCGTGCTGCTGTTCGGCATCGGCAGGGTGCCGTCGGTGATCTCGGTGTTCATCTTCGCCGTGCCACCGGTGGTGCGGCTCACCGAGGTGGGCCTGCGCAACGTCGCGCCGTCGATGGTCGAGGCCTCGGAGATGTTCGGCGCCACCGACCGCCAGACGCTGCGGCTGGTGCGCCTGCCCCAGGCGCGCCCGGCGATCCTGGCAGGGGTGAACCAGACGATCATGCTGGCGATGAGCATGGTGGTGATCGCCGCGTTCATCGGCGCCGGGGGCCTGGGCCAGGTGGTGCTCCGCTCGCTGAGTTCACTCCACGTCGGCAGGGCCACCGAGGCGGGGGTGGCCATCGTGATCATGGCGATCATCCTGGACCGGTTCTCCCAGGGCATCGCCACCGCCGACCCGGGCCGTGACGCCCGCTGGATCCGCCCACTCTTCGGCGGCACGGTGGCGGCGGCCATAGTCGGCGGCCTGCTCAACCACAGCGCCTTCCCCGAGGCCCTCAACTGGCAGTTCGCCGGCTACATCGACGACGCCGTCGGCTGGATGCAGATCCACCTCTACGACATCGCCGACTCGGGGATCGGCACGGGGCCGTTCAGCGACTTCGTCACCCTCAACCTGGTGTCCCCGTTGCGCGAGCTGTTCTCCTCCGCCATCCCGTGGCCGGTGATGATCGGCATCGGCGTGGTGCTGGGGCTGGCTGCGCGGGGCATCCGCCTGGGGCTCGGCATCGGCGCGGCGCTGACGCTCATCGGCCTGCTGGGCACGTGGGAGAACGCCATGGACACCCTGGCGCAGGTGGTGGTGGCCGTGGTCGTGACCCTGATCATCGGTATCCCGCTGGGCATCCTGGCGGCGCAGCGGGACCGATTCCAGACGGCCCTGAACCCCTTCCTGGACTTCCTGCAGACGATTCCCAGCTTCGTGCTGCTGGTGCCGGTGATCATGCTGTTCCACGTGGGTCGGATACCGGGCATCATCGCCTCGATCCTGTATGCCCTGCCCGCCGCGGTGCACTACACCGATCTGGGGCTGCGCCGGGTGCCTCACGAGATCGGCGAGGCCGCCGACAGCTTCGGGTCCACCCGCCTGCAGCGGCTGCGCAAGGTGGATCTGCCCCTGGCCGCCCCGGAGCTGATGGTGGCGATCAACCAGACGATCATGCTGGTGCTGTCGATGGTGGTGATCGCCGGCCTGGTCGGCGGCGGCGGTCTGGGCTTCGAGGCGGTCAAGGGCCTGCGTCGCAGCGACAGCGTCGGCAGCGGCTTCGAGGCCGGCATCGCCATTGTGCTGCTCGCCGGGATTTTGGACCGGCTGACCCGCGCCGTGGCCGACCGCCTCCGTCCTCCACCCGCCATCGCCTGAGCCGCGCGCCCGGCGCGCCGCTCAGACCTCGTAGCTCCGGTCGACCTCGACGAGATCCACCGGGGCGCCGAACGCCTCGGTGGCCTCCCGCCCGAACGCCGCGGCGTCGGAGCCGGGTGCCAGGTGGGTGAGCAGGAGCCGCTCCACGCCGGCCTCGGCGGCCATGGTGCCCGCCTGCAGGGCGCTCAGGTGTGGGGACGGCTCCACGAGATCCTCGTGCAGATACGTTGCCTCGCACAGCGCCAAATCAATCCCCTCGCCGAGGCTGGCGAACGACCAGCCGTCGCCGGTGTCGGCGGAGAAAGCGAAGGAACGCCCGCCGCAGTCCACCCGGGGGGCGAGGGTCTCCACCGGGTGGTCTGTTTGGGAGAACCGCCACTGCTGGTCGCCGACGGTGGCGCTGTCGCCGTCGCTGATGACGTGCCAGTCGATCGTGGGCGCCAGGTCGTGGGCTCCGGCGAGGGCCTGCGCCAGCGCCCGGGTCCCGGCCGTGCCGTACACGGGCATCGGCGCCCGGTCGAGGAAGTAGTGGCAGGCGATGTATGCCATCGCCAGGTCGAGCCAGTGATCCGGGTGCTCGTGGGTGACGACGATGGCGTCGATCTCGGTGAGTTGGCGATGGCGCTGCAGGTTCGCCAGCGTGCCCGGTCCCGCGTCCAGCCAGACCCGAGTGGTGCCCGACTCCACCAGGTAGCCCGTGCACGCCAAGCCGGGTCCGCTGTACGAACCCGAGCAACCGAGCACGGTGATGCTCAGCCCCATGAACCCGCTCTCTGTGCCACGGGGTGGCCGTACCGGATTTCCACAGGCGGGTCACGGTATCGGCATCGAGGCCGGGGGCGTCCCGTTCCGGACCGATGTCACGTTCCCGTGGCACCGGACCGCTTGCCGGCGGCGGTGCGTCCCGGCGCCGCTGCGTCGCGGCTCGTGGCGGCCACCGGTACGGTTCGGTGATGGTCGGGCGCGTGCTGGTGACCGGAGGTGCCTCGGGGATCGGGGCCGAGACCTGCCGGGTGCTGGCGGCCGCGGGCTGGGAGCCCATCCCCGCGGACGTGACCGCCGGCGGTGGCACCGTCGCTCTCGACGTGGCCGACGAGGGGGCCTGGGACCGAGTGCTCGACGCCGCCGGGGCGCTGGCGGGGCTGGTGAACTGTGCGGGCATCCGCACCCGCGGCGACATCGTCGACACGCCGGCGGCGGAGTTCGAGCGACACCTGCGGATCAACGTCTCCGGTACTTGGCTGGGAATCCGCGGGTTCCTGCGCCGCCACCGCCCGGGAACGGCGGGCGCTGTGGTGAACATGGCCTCGGTCAACGCCGAGATCGCCGTGGCCGGCCAGGCCCACTACGTGGCGTCCAAGGGTGCGGTGGCCGCTCTCACCAGGGCGGCGGCGATCGAGGCCGCCCCGCTGGGCGTTCGGGTGAACGCCGTCGCGCCGGGTGGGATCCGCACGCCCATGACCGCCGAGCGGCTGGCGGATCCGGCCCAGGTGGCGTGGTTCGGCCAACGTGTGCCGCTGGGCAGGGTCGGCGAGCCCAGCGAGGTCGCCGAGGTGGTCGAGTTCCTGCTGAGCGAGCGGGCCTCCTACATCACCGGCGAAGTGCTATTCGCCGACGGGGGCTGGCACGCCCACGCCTGAGAATGCCTGGATCCCGGCCTTCGCCGGGATGACGAGGTGGTTCGCCGGGATGACGAGGTGGTATGAACCGGCGGTGTCAGGTGCCGGCGACCGAGTCGAGAAACTCCTGCAACATCGCGGCACATTCGGCGGGCTTCTCCAGCTGCAGGAAGTGGGTTGCGTCGGGCACGAAGTCGTAGTCCACACTCAGCATGTCGCTGAGATCGAGGGTCGGAAGGTACGAGTAGGGGATAGTCGGATCCGCGCCGATCACCTTGACAGGGCACATGAGCTCCTCGAACTCCACTGACACGGCGTAGACGTTGGCGTAGTCGACGATCTGCGCCTCGTACTCCGGCGGGCAACGCAATTCGTATCCGGCCCCGCCGGGGTCCTCGCGGAGTGTCGTCATTGCCAGCAGTTCGGCGATCCCCGGCACGGCGCCGCGGAACGCCGGCATGAACTGCACGAGGTCGATCAGGGTCTGGCTGGTGGCGAACCGTGGCGAGCGGCGTCGCGCCAGCGCTGAGATCTGCTTGGCGGCCGTTTCGAATTCGGAGTGGCCCTTCCCCGGCTGGCAGAGGGGCGGGTCGAACAGCACGAGCGCCGAGTACCCGCTGCATTTTGCCGGAGAGAGCAGAGCCGCGAGAGCCGAGACCGAATGGAAGACACCGGCCTTCGGCTTCTCCCCGAAGCTGTCGTCGATCGCCTCCAGGATGCTGTCGAGGTCGCGCGCGAACCCTGGCACCGTGTGGTCCCGCAGATCGGTCACACTGTTCCATCCATGGTTCCTGAGGTCGTGGACGATGACGTCGAAGTCGTCGGTCAGGAGCGACCAGAACGGGTAGTAGAGATCGATCGCAAGCCCATTGCCGTGGCTCAGCACCAGCCGTCGCCCGTCGGGGTTGCCGTGGCGGCGGACGGTGATGACGGTGCCGTCGTCAACGCGGACATCGACGGTCTCGCGCGGCTCGGGAAGGGCCCATGGGTTTGAGGAGTAATCGGTCACCTGTCCGGTCCTTCTACGCGGTTCCTCAAAGAGCGGAAGCTATCCGTTCGCCTGGAGCGACTGGAGCGGAAGGTTACCGTGTGCGGTGCTGGCGGCGAGCGGCCGGAGCGCGAGCGACCCGGCCGTAGGATGAGCGCACGTGTTGCGGACCGAAGCTCATGCGAGGACGTCGAAATGAATGATCCGCTCGGGTGCAGCCTGGCTGCGCAGCGTCCGGTCGCTGACCCCGCCGCTGCGAGCCGTCAGGAGTCTCCGCCAGAGCAGCCGATCGCGATCGTCGGTATGGCCTGCAGGTTCCCCGGAGCGGATGGTCTGGAGGCGTTCTGGCGCCTGCTTGAGGCAGGGGGGAACGCCGTCACCGAGGGTGTTCCGGGTTCGGGCGCCGGGCGGATCGGGGAGTTGTTCGGCGACGCCGTCGAGAGTGAGGCCTGCCGCTTCGGCGCCTTTGTGGACGGGATCGACCAGTTCGATGCCCCGTTCTTCAGGATCTCGCCGATCGAGGCGCAACTGCTCGATCCGCAGCAGCGACTGATGCTGGAGACGAGCTGGCGTGCCCTGGAGGACGCGGGCATCGATCCGGATCGGCTGGCGGGCACGCGCACCGGCGTCTACGCCGGCATCAGCAACAACGAGTACCGGGGGCTCGTCGCCGAGGCCATCGAGACCTCCGAGCCCGCCGCCAGCCTCTATTCGGTCACCGGCACGTCGTTCAACACGGCCATCGGGCGGGTCGCCTACGCGCTCGGCTTGCAGGGACCGGCAATCGCCCTGGACACGGCCTGCTCGTCCTCCCTCGTGGCGGTACATCAGGCGGTGGTCGGTCTGCAGAGGGGCGAGGCCGACCTGGCGCTGGCAGGAGGGGTGCACGCCATCCTCTCGGGGCGCCTCTTCGAGATGCGCGCCATCGCCGGGATGCTGTCGCCCAACGGCCGGTGCGCCACGTTCGACGCCGCCGCCGACGGCTACGTCCGGGGCGAGGGTTGCGGGATCCTGGTCCTGAAGCGGCTGGAGGAGGCGGAGTCCGACGGCGACAGGATCTGGGCTGTCATCAGGGGCTCCGCGCTGAACCAGGACGGGGCGAGCGCCGGACTCACCGTGCCGAACGGGGAGGCACAGGAGATCGTCATCGCCGAGGCGCTGCGCCGGGCGGCCGTCACGCCGGCCCAGGTCGACTACCTGGAAGCCCACGGCACGGGCACACCGGTCGGTGATCCCATCGAGTTGCGGGCGGTGGCCAACACATTCGGGCCGGATCGTGAGCCCGAGCGCCCGCTGCTGGTCGGCTCGGTCAAGACGAACATGGGCCACCTGGAGGCCGCCGCGGGCGTCGCCGGCCTCATCAAGGTCGCATTGGCGATGAACCGGGGAGTGATCCCGCGACATCTCAACTTCGAGACTCCCTCCCCGGAGATCGACTGGGAGACGCTGCCGCTGAGGGTGACCGCCGAGGCGACGGCGTGGCCGCGTGCCGGTGATCGAGCGCCCCTGGCGGGTGTCAGCGGGTTCGGCTGGTCGGGAACCAACGCCCACGTCGTGGTCGAGGGCTACAGGACGACCGATGCCGCGAACGGGACCGGCTGGCCCGCCGGTCGCGTTCGCTCGATCACGGCGCCCGTACCGGAGGCGGTCGGCGAAATCCCGGACCTCGGGGGCTTCCCCGCGCGGCGCCAGCGTTTGCTGCCCCTGTCGGGCCGCACTCCTCAAGCGCTTCGGGATCTGGCGGGGCGCTACGTGGCCTGGTTGGACGAGCATGTCGCGGCGCCGGGGCCAGACGATCCGGTCGGCGCCGGGATCGTGGCCGACATGGCCTGGACGGCGGGTGTCGGTCGCAGCCATCTGTCTCACCGTGCCGGGTTGACGTTCACGGATGTGCGGTCGCTTCGCTCGGTGCTCGCGGGGCTGGCGGCGTCGGAGATTGATGAGGGCGCCGCGGGGGCGACGACCCACCGGACGGGGCGCAAGCTGGCGTTCGTCTACACCGGCCAGGCCAGCCAGTGGGTCGGCATGGGCGAGGCGCTGTACGACTGTGAGCCTGTCGTGCGCGCGGTCCTGGATCGCTGCGACACCGAGATGCGGGAGCGGCGCGGCATCTCGCTGCTCGATGTCATGTTCGGGCGCTCGAATACAGGAGACCTGGATGATCCCGCCTGGACGCAGCCGGCGATCTACGCGCTCGAGTGCGCGCTCACGGAACTGTGGGCGAGCCTGGGTGTCCGTCCCGACGTTGCCCTGGGGCACAGTCTCGGCGAGATCGCCGCGGCACAGGCCGCCGGCGTCTTCACGCTCAGCGACGGCCTTCGCTTCGCGGCGGAGCGCGGCGAGCTCATGGGCGCGTTGGACTCCGATGGGGCGATGGCCGCGGTGTACGCGCCCGCCAAACGTGTCGAGGCCGCCGTGGCGGAGCAGAACGCAGCGACCGGAGGGTCGGAGGTCAGCATCGCCGCCGACAACGGCGTCCAGCAGGTCATCAGCGGACCGGCTTCCTCGGTTCGCGCCCTCGTGGACCGCTTCGGATCCGACGGGCTCTGGGCCAGCGTGCTGCCGCCCTGTCCCGCCTACCACAGCGCCCTGGTGGAGCCTGCGCTGGACGACCTCGAAGCGGTGGTGGACGGTCTCGCGCCGGCGGCACCGTCGTGCGGGCTGGTGAGCAGCATGACGGGTCGCCTGGTGGATCCCGGTGCTCCGCTCGACGCTTCCTACTGGCGCCGGCAGGCACGTGCTCCGGTGGCGTTCCGGGGCTCGGTCGAGACCCTGGCCGATCAAGGCATCGAGGTCGTGGTGGAGATCGGCCCGCACGCGGTGCTGGGGCCGATGGTCCTGATGTGCTGGCCGGAGGGCGCGCCCACCCAGCCGCTCTCGGTGGCGAGCCTCCAGAGACCCTCCGGCGGTCAGCCGGCTGACCCTGCTGCGGGCAGCGGTTTCCTCGAGGCCGTCGCCCGCCTCTACGAGGCCGGCGCAGCGGTGGCCTTCGAGGGCCTGTTCGCCGGTGAGTCCCGGCGCCGTGTCGGCCTGCCCGGCTACCCGTTCGAGCACCGCCGCCACTGGGTCACCGGCGCGCACCGGCGCCGGTCCGCCGGCGAACACCCCCTGCTGGGCGCCCGGCACGAATCGCCGCGTGGCGAGACGCTGTTCGCCGGCGAGATCGCGGTCTCGGAGTGGGCCTGGCTGGACGATCACCGGGTGTTCGGCCGTGCCCTGGCGCCGGGCGCACTCTTCGGCGCCATGGCGGCCTCGGCCGCCTGGCCCGAACGGGACGGGTCGATCGTCGTCGAGGATTTGCAGCTTCGCAGCCCACTGGTGCTCGCCGACGCGGACCAGGAGGACGATCCGGTGCCGGCCGCCAGGGACCTCCAACTCCTCCTGGAGGACGCCGGCAGTGCGTCGCGGCGCCACTTCGAAATCTTCAGCAGGTCGGCGGGCGAGGAAGGCTGGACTCTCCACGCCGAAGGCCGGGTGGGGGTCGAAGCGGCTCCGCCGGAGCGCACCCGGATCGACCCCGCGGCGCTCACCGCCGGGCTCACGCCTGAGGATGTCTCCGCCTTCTACCGCTCCAAAGCGGACGAGGGCGTGCACCTGGGTCCGCGGTTCCGCACATTGCGGGCGTTGTGGTCCGGGGACGGCGAGGCCGCCGGCGAGGTCGTGCTTTCGGAGTCGGTGGACCGGCGCAACTCGGAGGTGCATCCGGTGCTCCTCGACGGCTGCCTCCAAGTGGTGGCCACCGCGCGCAAGCGGTCCGGCCTCGAGGACGAGGGTGCCTACCTGGTGTTCGGTTGCGATCGCTTCTGGCTGGCCGAGGCGGTGCCGGAGCGGGTGTTCTGCCACGCCCGCCTCAGACCACCCAGCGAAGCGGCGACCTCAGGCGACGGACCGCTGGAGGTCATCAGCGGAGATCTGAAGATCTACACCCCCGACGGAGTCGAGATCGGCGGTCTCAGCGGCTACACGGTCAAGCGGGCGACGAGGGCGGCGCTGCTCTCGGCAACCGAGGGGGTGAAGGATCTCCTGTACGAGGTCGTCTGGCGGGATCGTGACCTGACACCGGCGTGTCTCCCCGCTGACTTTCTGCCCAGCCCGGCAGGGGTGGCAGCCGAGTCGGATCCGTTCTCGGCCTACCTGGCGGCCGAAGGCGTCGACGCCGCCGGGCGGTCGGCGCTGCTCGGCGACCTGGAGCGGCTGGCATGGTCGTACGCGCTGGTGGCCCTCGAGGGGATGGGTTGGGAGCGCCGAGCGGGCGAGACGCTGGATCCCGAGCCCCTGCGGCGGCGGCTCGGCGTTGCTGAGGAGCATCGCAAGCTGTTCAGGAGGATGTTCGAACTGCTGGCCGCCGCCGGCGTGGTGGAGAACGAGGGCGACGGCTTCGGGGTGGTGGTCGGCGCGGGTGAGCCGCTTCCCGCCGATCTGCCGGCAGATCCCGAGCAGTTCGCAGACTGGATGGCCGCCCAGTACCCGCACGGATCGAACGAAGTCGGGCTGTTCCGGCGCTCGGCGGGCGCGCTGACCGACGTGCTGGTGGGGCGCGCCGACCCGCTGACCCTGCTGTTCAGCAGTGGGGAGCCCACCGCCGCCGACCTCTACCGCAAGGCGCCGGTGGCCCGTGCGGCCAACCGGATGCTCCGCGACGCCGTGGCGAGACTGCTGAGCGACCTGCCTGCCGAGCGGCGGCTGCGCGTGCTGGAAGTTGGGGCCGGCACGGGGTCGGCGACCGCGGCTGTGCTGCCCGAGCTTCCCGAGGGCCGGTTCGACTACGTCTACACGGACATCTCAGCGGGATTCTTCGCCGAGGCCGAGGCGCAGTTCGGCGGCGCCGAGGCGGGGATCGACTACCGGGTGCTGGACATCGAAGTGGATCCGATCGAACAGGGTTTCGACCGCCACGGCTACGACCTGGTGATCGCCTCCAACGTGCTGCATGCCACCCGCCTGCTGCCCGAAACCCTGGCGCATTGCCGGGCGGTTCTGGCGCCGTCGGGCCAACTGGTGGCGCTGGAGAACCTGCGCGGCCAGGGTTGGCTCGACCTCACGTTCGGCCAGCTCGACGGCTGGTGGCGGTTCGCCGACGACTACCGCCCGCATCACGCCCTGGCCGGCCCGGCGGTGTGGTGCCGGGCGCTCGCCGATGCCGGCTTCGAGGGGGCCGAGGTCCTGGGTCTGGAGACATCGGATTCCACGGCGACACCCGACCGCGGCGTCATCATCGCCGCGGGCCCTGCCGAGGTGACCGAACCTGCGGGGCTCTGGGTGCTGGCGGCGGATCACACTGGTGTGGCAGACGGCCTGGCCGCCGAGCTGGCGGCCCGCAACCAGGCCGTGGTGCTGGCCGGCCCCGAGCCGGGTTCCAACGGCAGCGAGAAGCCGGGGACATCCGGCGTCTCCCGGGTGCAGGTCGACCACGAGCGGCGCGACTCGTGGCGGGCACTGCTGCAGGCGCTCCCGGGCGACATCCCGCTCTGCGGTGTCGTGCACCTCATGGGGATCGACGGACACGGCGCGGAGGCCACGGCAGACGAACTGGCCGGCGACGCCCGGGTTACCGCCGCGAGCGCGCTGGCGCTGCTGCAGGGGCTCACCGATGCCGACGCCATACCCGCCAATGGCGTGTGGTTCGTGACCCGGGGTGCCCAAGTGCTTGAGAAGGAGCGGACCGGCGAACTCGCCGGCGCCACCCTCTGGGGCCTCGGCAAGGTCGTTGCGCGGGAGGCCGCGCATCTGCAACCCAGGATGATCGACCTGGATCCGGTGACGGGGGTGCCCGCCCCGGAGCTGGCCGACGAGTTGCTGCATCCCGACGCCGAGACGCATGTCGCCTACCGGCTGGGGCGCCGCCAGGCGGCCCGGTTGGTGCGGACCGGCACCGAGCCAGGACGGCTGACGGTGCCCGAGGAGTCGGGTTGGCTGATCGATCCCGACGAGGGTGGCGCGCTCGAGAACCTGCAGATCGTTCGCCTGCCGGAACGGTCGCTGCAGCCCAACGAGGTGCGGGTGGCGATCGAGGCCACCGGCTTGAACTTCTGGGACATGTTCCGCGCCCTCGCCGTGATCGATGAGGGGCTGCTGGGCGGCGAGTTCTGCGGCCGGGTTCTGGAGGCCGGCTCGGAGGTGTCCGACGTGGCGGCGGGCGACCTGGTGGTCGGCCTGGCGTTCGGAACCTTTGCCTCGGAGGTGATCACGCGCGCCGAGATGGTCGCCCGGGCGCCTGAGGGCATTCCGGTGACCGCTCTGGCCACGATCCCGACGGCGTTCACGTCGGCCCAGCTGTCCTACGACCTGTCGGGCCTGCGAGCCGGCGAGCGCGTGCTGATCCACGCCGGGGCGGGCGGTGTGGGGCTTGCGGCCATCCAGCTGGCGCAGGCCGCCGGGGCGGAGGTCTTCGCCACCGCCAGCGCCCCGAAGCAGGCGTATCTGCGCTCTCTTGGCGTCGAGCACGTGTTCGACAGCCGCCAGACTCGTTTCGGCGAGCAGATCCTCGAGGCCACCGGTGGGGAAGGTGTTGACGTGGTGCTGAACAGCCTCACCGGCGAGGGATTCATCGACACCAGCCTGTCGTGTCTGGCGCAGGGGGGCCGCTTCGTGGAGTTGGCCCGCGTGGGCATCCTGAGTCCTGACGAGATGGCAGCGGTCCGCCCCGACGTGGCCTACTCGATCCTCGAACTGGACGTCCTCAAGGAGCACCAGC
>JAPPDX010000007.1 GCA_028824415.1 bacterium
CCGTCCGGAAGCACAGCGACCGTCCGGAAGCACAGCGACCGTCCGGAAGCACAGCCACCGTCGAGTTCCAGCGGTCGAGGATGGATCGTACGGAGGGGAGGCAGCTGGATGTCGCCCGTCCACCGCTTGCTCGCGCTGATTCGGTGTGCCTCCGGGAGAGCTTGGAGGTCGGCGTGCTGGGCGGTCAGCCGGCGGCGGGGACCCCGGACACCAGGACGGCCACGAACAGGCCCACGACCGCCAGGGCGAACCCCGCGAACGCGAACATCAACGTCTTGAGGTCGCTCGCCGCGCGCCGGTTGATTCGACCATCCATGGACTCCATGGCAGCAGCCAACGTTGCGATCTTCCCGCCAAGGTCGGTGCCGAGTATCACCATCTCGCCGCGCAACTCCACCATCTCGCCGCGCAACTCCGCCATCTCGCCGCGCAACTCCGCCGTCTCGCCACGGAACTCGCCCCGCAACTCCGCCATCTCGCCGCGCAACTCGCCCCGTAACTCCGCCATCTCGCCACGCAACTCGGTGCCGAGTCGCGCCACGTCGGTCTTGGTGGCCAGTTGCTCCCAGTCGGGCGGGAGGCGCTCGATCAATGCGTCGGCCGTCTCGGTGTCCATGTGTTCAGCGAGCTTGCGGTGCAGCACCGCGGTCTTCACGTCGGTCTCGGTCATCGAGTCTCCCTGCCGGTCTCGCCTTGCTGGTTGCGTTCCCGCCTGCGGGACGAGCCGGCTTCGGCGTCCGGGCCATGAGGGCTCCTCGCCAATCGGGAGCAGACATTACTCCCATGGAGCGAACTGTATCACCGACCGGAAGCATCGGCGGGGCGGAATTGCCGAAGGGAGGGGTCGGAAGGACCGAACGCGGTCGGCCGCCGGGTTTGGGCCCGGTGCTAGCTCGAAGAGACAGCAGTCGACATTGTGGCCGAGAACGCCAACGGCCCGTTGCGCTGGTCGCCGTTTGGTTCGGCGGCCGGCGCAGCGGGCCGTTGGAGTTAGTTAAGGGGTTAGCTATCGATAGTGATGTTGGAGCTGCCGAGCCAGCGGAGCGACGTCGCGCTGGTCGGGAAGTAGCGGCGCGTGGGCAGGATCCGGTCACCCCAGGAGTCACCGCCGTCCTCGCTCTGCTGCAGACCGAACTCCACCCGGCCGTCGGACTGCTTGCGGGCGATGATCCGGACGTGAGTGTCGTCGGCGAAGTCGGTGGCCGATTCGGACACGCTCAGAGTGATGGCCGAACTGAAAAGCCAGCGGCCGACCGCGGTGTCAGGCGGGAAGAGCCGGGCCCTCGGGAAGATCCGGTCGCTCCACGTGCTGTCGTGCTGCCACTGCTGCAGTCCAAACTCGATCTTGCCATTCTCCAGCAAGCGGGCCACGAGACGCACCGTGTCGGTGGCCGCCTCGGGAGCGGTGGCGGTCGTCGTGGTGTCCGTCTCCGCGGAGTCGTCGGTCGACGGCGGCGGTGGCGGCACCTCGGGATCCGGCGGCTGCGTCCCGCCGCAGTAGATGTCGAACTCGAAGTCGAAGGCCTTCAGCGGGTTGGCGCTCGTCCAGGTCAGCGTGCGGGAGGCCCCACCAGCAACGGTGCAACCGGCGGGCAGCCCGTCGATAGTCACGGTCACCGCGCAGCCGCCGATCTCGTCGGACGTGGTGCTGGTGGCAACCGCCCCGTACGAGGCGCCCGGGCCGAAGTTGGCGAAGTTCGGCGAGTGCACCGTGAACCGGCCGTTGTTCAAGCTGGCGACCGTCTGCCCGCCCGGCAGGGTATAGATGCCCGACCCGCCGGTGGTGGCGATGGGCGGCAGCGCGGCCACACCGGCGCAGACACTGGTGATCTTGTAGGCGGCGGTCCCCTGGTTGCCCGGGTTGTTGGTCACGTCCTGGATGATGACGATGCGGTTGTAGGGCAGCGTCACGTGCTCGCTGAGGTTGATCTCGATCTGGCCGGTGTTGATGTTCTTGTCGGCGGTGCTGAACGATGTTCCGTTCGGCTTGGCGATCTGGAACGGCGGCGGCGCCTCGGTCACCTTGATTGTGAACTCGCAGGTCACGCCCGAGCCGATGGGACTCAGCGCCTTCTCCGCCTCCTCACCGTCGCCGTGCACGAAGAAGTCAAGCGTCTGATCGCAACCGGAGCGGTTGACGGACGAGGACTTGGGCGTCACCTTCACCCGGAACTCGGTGATGACCGCAGCGCGCTCCGCCCGAGCCTGCAGGTTCGAGTCGGTGGCGGTCGCGGGCAGCGCCTCGACCACATCCTCGGGATCGATCGTGATCGCCAGCACGGGCTGCGCCGAGCAACTCGCAGGGGTGACCAGCTGGGCCTGGACGATCGTCGCCGTGCCGCGGGTTGCCGTCTGGAGCGTGGCAGAGAAGGCGCCGCTGTCTCCCCAACGCAACTCCGCCGTGCACAACTGGCCGGAGTTGCTGACTTGACGCGCCACGGCGGTGATCCGGTAGTTGCAGACGCCCGGGTCCAGCACCTCGCCGTCCTCGTCGTCCGGCCCCAGCCAGGACGTCACGTATCCTGCCCGCGCGTTGGGGGGATTGCAGCCACCGAGCGCCTGCGCCGTGATCTGGACCTCCGAGTTGGCGTCAGTCCCGGCATTGTCGAACTTGATGACCTTGATGTCGCTCTGTGCCCCGGCCGGCGAACTGACCGCCAGAGCCAGGCCGGTTGCCAGCAATGCGATCACCACCAGCGGCCGGATGAGGTGTCGGAGATGAGTCACGGCGCGCCCTCCTTGCCGGGCTCGGGCAACCCGACATTCGAGAATACGTATCGGCGGTGCCAGCGTAGTGTTGGGCCGCGGCCGATAGGGGGATGGACAGATCCTCTCCGATTGGAGTTATCTCTCAATCGCGGCGCACGTCGATGAGGCTCAATACGGGGCGACGAGTGAGCCGGTTGCGGGACCTCGTCGGTCAGCCGTCGACGACCAGGACCGAGCTGTGCAGCCAGCGATCGACCCGTGCTCCGGTGGGGAAGAAGCGGCGTGCGGGGAACTCCCGCTCACCCCAGGACGTGCCGTCGTGCTCCTGCAGGCCGAACTCCACCCTCCCGTCGGACCGCAGGCGGGCCGTGATCCGCACCCGGACCTGCTCGTCGAAGGAGTCGGCCGAATCGGCCACCCCGAGGTTGATGGCGGAGCTGTTCAACCAGCTGCCCACCGAGGCTGTCGTGGGGAACAGCCGGGCGGTCGGGAACACCCGCTCACCCCAGGAGCCGTCGTGCCGGCGCTGCTGCAGCCCGAACTCGATCTTCCCATTCTCGAGCCTGCGGGCCACGATCCGCACCACCTCGGTGCCCGACTCGCCGACGGCGGCGCCGTCGCCGGGTGCCGTGTCGGTCGGGTCCTCCGTCGACGGCGGCGGCGTCGGCGTGGTGGGCGGTGCCGCCCCGCCGCAACCGATGTCGAACTCGAAGTCGAAGTGCGAGAAGGGGTCAGTGGCGGACCAGGCCAGCGTCTGCGTGGTGCCGCCGGCCACCGTGCAACCGGAGGTCAGGCTGGTGACGGTCACGCTGACCGCGCAGCCCACGACAACCGAGGAGTTGTGGGCGGTGGCCACGGCGGGGTAGATCCCCGCAGGCCCGAACTGCGGGATGTCCGGCGAGTGCACCGTGAAACGGCCCTCGTACAGCGGGGTGGAGGCGGCCTGTGCCGGCACCGACGCCAGCGCCACGCCGCCGCAGGAGCGGGCGATGGAGTAACTCGCCTCGCCGCGGTTCGCCGAGCCCGCCACGTCCTGAATGATGGCGATGCGCGCCGCCTCCACGCGCACGAGTGGGGTGAGGTCGACGATGATGTTGGGCAGGGCGGCGTCGAACTCCACGTAGCCGCCCTTGGGCAGCTTCACGTGGGCGGGAACGGACTGGATCGACGCCCGGGCCGGGCAGCGGTCGCCGGTGGCGCCCAATTCCTGCGGCGAGGTGGAGGCATCGCCGCGCACGGTGAAGGTGGTGGCGATGTCGCAGCCCACTGTCGGTGACCCCGGTTCCGGTTCCACGCGGACGGTGAACTCGCCGAGGGTGGCGGCCTGCCGGGCGCGGGCCTTGAGGTCGCGGTCCGCCGAGGCGCCGGGAAGGTCCTCCACCATGCCTTCGCTGCCGAGCGTGAAGTAGGTGCGGTTGGCTCTGGCGCAACCGGCGCCGGGATCGCGCCGGATCGCCAGCCGCCTCTCGCCGTCGGGCCTGCCGGACGTGATCACGCTGCCGTCGCGGTAGTCATCGTCGTCGGGGCTGGCTCCCCAGGCGAGTTCGCCGCGGTACGTGCAGTCCGGACTCCTCTCCACCCTCGCCTTGGCGGAGATGCGATAGACGCACTCCCCCGTGGCGAGCGAGGCCCCCGTCTGCTCACCCGCGTTGATCCACGTCGACTCGTACGAGACGCCGGCGCGCTTGGGCACGCAGCCGCCCAGAGGCTCGGCTGTGATCCTCACCTGCCAGCGCGTGTCGGGTACGCCGTCGTTGTCGTTGTCCGTCGCCGGGTTGGTCATGACGTTGGTGAAAATGAAGAACTCGGGCTGGGGTGGGGGCGGCGGGTCGTCCTGCGCGGTTGCGGGCGTAGTCGCAAGCGTCAGAACGGTGGCGACGAGAGAGAGGACGGCAAACGTGACGGTGGAGTGCCGGAGTCTCGACACGGTGCGGGGCCCCCTTGGCGAGGTGCGGTGGGAATCGATGGTGGATTCAGCGTAGTGGTCGCCCTCCACCAGTTAGGGGATACGGGGGCCGGAATGACGATGGTGAGGGGGCCGGCGCTTGGCCGGCCCCCTCGGGTTACGAACCTAGGAATGGGTCAGCCGGTGGCCATGTCCGGGGGCGGACCCATCTGGGCGCCATCGCCGGTATCCGTCATCTCGTCGCCGTCGTCGAGATCGATGATGTCGTCGCCGTCGTCGAGATCGACCAGGTCGCCGCCGTCTGCGGCCCCTGGTGTGCAGTCGATGGTGAACTCGATGATCACCGAGTCGCCGGCGCTCACGAGATCGACCGGCGAGTTGTGCTCCACGGAGCACTCGGCGGGCACACCCGAGACATTGACGGCCGCCTCGCAGGACTCGGCCTTCTCGCTCAGGGCGTAGGCCTTCGTGCCGTCGACCGTATTGTCGCCGATCGCGGCACTGACGTTGAAGCGACCTGTGCGCAACTCCACGACGGCCACCGCCGGGCTGAAGATGATGCCGCCGGTGCCCGCCGTGGCGCCCAGGGCGGCGGGCAGTCCGGGTGCCCCGCAGGAGGCGCTGTAGTCGTACGTCACGGTGACGCCGCCGGCGTCGCCGATGACGTTCTGGACGAGGTAGACCGTGCGGGTGGCCACGGTCACCTCGAGGTTTGCGTTCAGGGCGGTGGTGGATGGGCCGGCCTCGTCGAGGGTGGCACGGTTGTCGGGGGGGTCGGTTGTGGCGGAGGTGGGCGGGCCGTTCATCACGACGACCGCTCTGTTGCTGCCCTTGGTGCCGGCGGCGAAGCCATCCGGCAGATCAGCCGTCACGGTGTAGATGCAGTCTCTGCCGTCGAACGTATCGTCGACCAGCGTCAACTCAACCTGGTTGACGCCGGCGTCGTTGATCTCCGTTTCGTCGCTGACGGTGGCGCACTCCGGGTCCGCCTTCGCGCCTGCCGCGACCTTCTCTGTGGCGGTCACCGTGAACGTGGTGTTCTTGATGGCGCCCAGGACCGCGGCCGTCGGGGGAACGGCAGCCTTGTCCCCGGTGGCGGGGGTGGTGTAGCCCGCCACGGTGAACGTCACCTTCTCGACCGAGTTGCAGTCACCCGACACGAGGGTGGTGGCGCTGTTGGCGATGGTGATGGCGGCCCGGCAACGCGACCCGTCCGCCTGGACGCGAACCGCCTTCCACTCGTAGGTGCAGATGGTGTCGATGACGACGCCGGTCGACACTGGGGTGCCAGTACCAGGAGTGTCGCCCTCCTCGACGGTGAGCGTCACCTCGCCGCTGGCGCCGGACGTGTCGTCGCCGGGATCACAGCCGCCCCCGGTGCTCCACGTGACGACGTAGGTACCGACCTCTGTGTCGCTCGTGATCGTGATCACGTCCGTAGCCGCGGCAACTGGACCGGATGCCAGCGCCAACACCGCTGCGAGTAGACCGGCGACACTCAGGACACCGACCAGGATCTTTCTCATCTCGCTTGCCGTCCTTGCCTTGGTTTCTCGAGGCTCCGGGCAACCCGCTGCGGGCCGGCTGCCTCACTCGAACAGGGAGACGAGACTACTTCCGGCCCCGCTGCAGACAAAATCCGCTCGGGGTCTGCTGTCCATGGCGCGCTGCCACTCGGGAGCCCCGCGGAGGCCCATCATCCCGGCGAAGGCCCGGAACCAGTGTGCGAGCGCAGGTTTGCTGCTGCCCTGGATTCCGGCCCCGGATCAAGTCCGGGGCAGGCTCTTCGCCGGAATGACGCAAGAGGGGTGCCGGAATGACGAAGAGAGGGCTGCGAGAGCAGACCCGGAAAACGGCGAGGGGGCCGGCGCTGGGCCGGCCCCCTCGGGTTAGGAATCTAGGGTTGGATTAGCCAGTCGGCATGTCGATGGTCGGACCGCCCATGTCGTCGCCGCCCATGTCGTCGCCGCCCATGTCGTCGCCGCCCATGTCGCCGGTGTCGTCCATCGGCTCCTCAGCCGGAGGCTCAGGCGCAGGCGGTGGCGAGCAGTCGACGGTGACCTCGATGATCACCGAGCCGCTGTCCGAGGCCAGGCTGGCCGGGCTGTTGCTGCTGACCGAGCAGTGCGCGGGCACACCCGAGACCGCGATGGTCGCCTCGCAGGCCTCGCCCTTTGCGTTCAGAGCGGTGGCTGCCACGCCGTTGTCGGCCGTGCCGTCGGGCAGGGCCTCGCTGACGTTGAAGCGGCCCGTGCGCAGTTCCACGACGGTCTTCGCCTTGATTTCGCTGATACCGCCACTGGCCGGGGTCGCCGTCAGAGCGCCGGGCAGACCGGGCGCACCGCACGGGGCCTTGTACTCGTACGAGGCGCTGGCGCCACCGGCGTCACCGATGACGTTCTGCACCAGGTACACCTTCGCAGCCGCGATCGACACGGTCAGGTCGGGCACTTCGACGATGTCGTTGTCGGCGCACGCGTCAGTCGCTGCCGCTGTGCCGCAACCTGAGCCTGCGTCGCCGTCAGGGCCGTCACCGGTGGCCGGATCCTGGTTCTTCTGCGAGTTGGCCGCGCTGCGTGCCGAGCCGTCGCCAGCGGCGAACCCTGCGGGCAGGCCGGCCGTGACGGTGTACATGCAGGAGGCTCCGCCGAGCGCCACGTCGGCCACCCTCAGCGTGGCCTTCTGCAGGTTGTTGTCGTCGTAGTCGGTCTCGGTGTCCTCGCTCACTGCGTTGCAGCCCTCGGGAACCTTGCCGCTGCGGTCCTTCTGCGGCGTGGCCGTGATGGTGAACGACGTGGCGTTGGCGGCACCAACGTTGTCACCGGTGTCGTCTGCCGTGGCCCGACGGGTGCCGGTGTCAGCGCCGGTGGTGTCGTCGTCGTCGGCGTCGGCGTTGTCGAGGTCGCAGTCGTCGGTGGCGTCCGGAGTTGCCTCCTCACCGGCGGAGATGCAGTCTCCGACGTTGGTGCCGTGGCCCTTCACGGTCACGGCGAGCCTGCCCGTCGTGGCGCAGGCGCCGTTCGTCAACGCGAGGTTGCCGTCGGTACTCACCTCGAGGGCACCACCGGTACCACTGCCGGTGACCGCACAGCCAGCGCCGGCAGCGTTCGTGAAGGTGGCCTTCCAGCTGTAGTTGCAGATGTCGTCGGTCACGACGCCGGTCTCGACCTGGTCGCCCGTGCCACCGCCCGGGGTGGTCTCGGTGACGGTCAACGTCACCGAACCGGAAGCGCCGGACGTACCACTGCCGGGATCACAGCCACCCTGCGTCTCCCAACTGACCGTGTACGTACCAGCGTTCCCTGCCGTTGCATCGGCAGGCGTCTGGATCGTGACCACTTCCTTGGCGGCCGAGGCGGGGCTGGAGGCCAGCGCCAGTACCACGGCCAGTAGACCTGCGACACTCAGGACGCTGGTCAGAATCTTTCTCATCTCGCTTGGGTTCCTTCCCTTGATTCCTAGAGGCGTCCGACGCGCGCGCCGGAACGGCTCTCACTCCAACAGGACCATTAGATTACACCCCGGTAACGCTGCGAGCAACACCATTGCGGTGCCGCCCGCCGCGGCGCCCCACCGCACCGGGAAACCCGGCCCCGAAGACGGGCCCGGGACATCCCCGCCGGTTCGAAATCCGTAGCCGGCGACCGGCCGGAAAACCCCGCCGGGCACTGCGCCTGGAAACCGAACCGAAACGGCGGAGCAACGGAGCGAACCCCGCCCTCCGTGGCGTCGCCGGCGACCCTAGCAGCCCCCGCCGCCCCCCGCGTGCCTTGTGACCACCGACACCTCGCGACCATGTGGCCGCCCCGTTCACACTCGCCGTCTGAACCCGGCCGGCCAGCTTCCCCTCGACACATCGGCCACCCCAACACCCGCACCCCGGTGGCCACACTCGAAGAAGAAGCGATGGAAGCAGCAGTGCTCGCACTCGTCGGACTGACCTTGACAGTCGCGGGACTGACCTTGACGGTCATGCGAGCGCGTAGTCCTGGGTCTGCTCAGGTGCCGAATCCGGTGAACAGGGCGAGGTAGATGGGGGTCATTGTCACCACCAGACCCACAAGGAACACGTAGGTCTGTGTGGCGCGGCTCGACTTCATCTCGCCGCGCAACTCGGCGATTTCGCCGCGCACTCCCGCCAGGCCCGTGTCGATCTTGGCGTTCAGGTCCGTGAGGCCCGTGTCGATCTTGGCGTTCAGGTCCGTGAGGCCCGTGTCGATCTTGGCGCCCAACTCGGTGCGGAGTGCCTCGAACCTGATGTCGGTGCGCTCCTCGATGGCCGCCAAGTCGGTCTTCGTGGCCAGTTCGTGCCAGTCCATGGGCGGGAGGCTCTCCATCAGCGTCTTCGCCGGCCCTTCGTGCAGTACGTCGGTCAGTACTTGCTGCAGTTGAAGCCGTTCCGTCTCAGTCGGTGTCACCGTCGACTCCCTCCTCCGGTCGGTGACCGTGCGGTCCAAGACCAAGAGGGAAGCCGGCGCCTCCGAATGTTGCGCTGATCATAACAGTTCGATCCATGCGGGTAAGTGCCGTCGTGGTTCCGGACATGGGCAGAGTCCGGGCAGGCTCTGCGCTGGACCGCGAGGGGATGCAGCGGACCGGCTGGATCGGCGGATCGGTGGATCGGCGGATCGGCGGATCGGTGGATCGGCGGATCGGCCGACCGGCGGATCGGCTGGATACTGTCGGATCGTCGAGCTATCGTGCCTGTCGTAACTATCGAGACCGAACCCTCGGCTCCCCCTCGGCCCGTCGGCCGCCTCGCAACACCAGCCCGGTGGCCACGCCCGGAGGAGAACAGTCATGGAACAGGTAATCGTTGCGCTCGTCGGACTGACATTGACGGTCGCGGGACTGACCTTGGCGGTCATGATCCACCTCGACCGCTCCCGCCGCCAAGAGACGGACAAACTGCGCGGCGAGATGACCGAGGGGTTCACACAGCTGCGCGGCGAGATGACCGAGGGGTTCACACAGCTGCGCGCCGAGATGACCGAGGGGTTCACACAGCTGCGCGCCGAGATGACCGACGGGTCCACACAACTGCGCACTGAGATCCACGTGCTTCGCGGCGACATGACCGCAGGAGGCGACAAACTGCGCGCCGAGATGCAGACGGGCTTCGCCGCGCAGACCGCCGCCCTCATCGACCTTTCCCAGAGCGTGGGCCGGGTCGAGGGCCGCACCGAAACCCTCGTCCCCGGCGAGTAGCCAACGTCCGCCGAGTTGCCGCCGGGGGTGAGTCGGCCGGCGCTCGGGTGTGTCGAGCCGCTCAGCAGCCCAGTTGGCGGAGGCCGTTGCGGAGACCGCCGACGCGGAACTGGGCAATGCCGATCGGGACGTTGTTCTGGCCCGTCACCCACATGGACACACGGTTGTCGCGGTCGAGGCCCGCCGAGCGGGCGAAACCGGCCGCATCCCTCGACACCGCGTACTGGGGGTCGAGGTTCTCCGCCTCGGTGAGGTCCACCCAATACTCGCGCTGCCACTCGCCCCAGTTGAACTGCAGGCTGACCGACACCCGGCGGGAGATGGCGCCGCCGACGAGCTCCTCCACGTCCCACCGCATGAACACCACCGGGTTGCCCTCGTCGCTGCAGAAGCCGAAGAGCCTGGGCGGATCGCCGCCGCCGCGGGGCCAATGCGTGTACACGTGGAAGTTGGCGATGCTGCGCAGGCCCGGGCGGCCGCTGGTGAACTCGATGAGCGTCCAGGCGCCGATGGTGGCCTCCACATCCTCGGGGCCGAGGTCGCGGGCCCGCACCATCGCCTCGGCGAACGTGGACTGGGCCACCGCATAGGCGATGCCCTCCACGGCGGCGCCCACCAGCTTGGAGGTGACGATGCCGACCACCTCGCCGCAGACGTCGATGATGGGGCCGCCGCTGTTGCCGGGATTGGCGGCGGCGTCGGTCTGCAAGGACGTGACATAGTCGGCTGCGGGGTCGTCGACGCGGGCCGAGAACACGCCGAGCGTGACCGAGGCGTCGCCGACACGCTCGAACAGCGGGTAGCCGACGATGATGAGACGCTCGCCGATGTCGAGAGCGGTGGAATCGCCGATCGTGAGAGGTGTGAGGGGCTGGAGGTCCTCGCCGGCGTCGCCGCCCTGGCCGGCTTGGCCGTCCTGGCTGTCGTCGCCGTCGTCGTCGGGGGCGCGGGACAGGATGGCGATGTCGGCGTCGGGGTCGGCGCCGACGATCGTGACCTCCTCGGAATGGTCGGCGTTCTGGAGCCTGACCTCGGTGGCGCCGGCGACGACGTGGGCCGCCGTGAGGAACTCGTCGTTGCCGATGTAGAACGCCGTGCCGAGACCCCGGTCGGTGACGACCTGGAACACCGACGGCAACACGCCGGCGATGGCGTCCTCGATGGTGCAGTCGGCGGCACCGTCGGTGGAGTCGGTGGTGGCGCCCTCGGCGGTGCCGTTGTCGGTGTTCTGGGCGAGAACCGCCGGGGCGGCCACCAGCAGCCCGCCCGCCAGGACGGAGACGATGATTGCGGCCCGGAGCAATGAGCGCATGGGGAAGCTCCCTCCGTGAATGGTGCCCCTTCCTATAGCCGATCGAGGGGCTGATCCAACCGCAGCGAGCGCTTCGGGGGTTCGACGGCGCGCCGGCCGGCGCGAATACGTACTCCAGAGCGGTTCCCACACCGATCCTTCCGGATGTTGAACATCTTGCCGTGCCCAAATAAACTGACTGCCGATCAGTGAGTGGTCGCTTCCGCTCCACTCGGCCGGGAGGCCCCGTCGCAGTCGACCCGGCCGGTCAGGATGGAAGGCGAACAGCTATGGAGCAGGCAATCATCGGTCTCGTAGGGCTCGGCCTGGTGCTCATGCTGTATCTCGACCGGGGCCACAGGGCTGGGTTCCGGCGGATGGACGAGCGGTTCGGGGCGCTCGAGGGGCGGATGGACGAGCGGTTCGGGGCGCTCGAGGGGCGGATGGACGAGCGGTTCGGGGCGCTCGAGGGGCGGATGGACGAGCGGTTCGGGGNNCTCGAGGGGCGGATGGACGAGCGGTTCGGGGCGCTCGAGGGGCGGATGGACGAGCGGTTCGAGCGGATCGGGCGAGTCGACGAGCGGTTCGAGCGGATGGAGGAGCTATTCGACCGGCGGTTCGAGCGGATCGACGACCGGTTCGAGCGGATCGACGACCGGTTCGAGCGGATCGACGACCGGTTCGACCGGCTCGAGGAGGACTTGGAGAAGAAGATCGAGGACTCGGCGAGGCGCACCGACGCACGCATCAACGAACTCAACCGCTCGGTCATCGAACTCGCCCAGAGCGTCGGCCGAGTGGAGGGCCACACCGAGGCACTCGCCGCCGTCGAGTAGCCGCCCGACGGGGCTCGGTGGCGCGCGACGAGGGACGGTTGGCCGGTCCGGTCGGCTGCGACAGTTGCTGCGACAGTTAACAGGCGTGGCTCGTGGCGGGAGATTCCGGAAGTGCGAGCAAGCGATGACGGCCAGCGACCCTCCCCGAGTCGATTCTGTTCGAAGTTGGCGGCGCTAGGTCTGGCGGAGAACTAGGCGCCGAAGCCGGCGAACAGTACGAGGTGGATGGGGTGACGGCGGCGGCGAATCCCGCCAGGATCACGTAGGTCGTGCGGGCGATGGCGAGCTTCGTCTCGCCCCGCAGGTGGACGATCTCGGCGCGCAGTTCCGGGAGTACCGATTCGATCTTGGCGTCCAACCCGGCAAGACCCGAATCGATCTTGGCGTCCAACCCGGCAAGACCCGAATCGATCTTGGCGTCCAACCCGGCGTGGGACACGTCGATGCGGGCTCCCAACTTGGTGCGGAGCGCGTCGAATCTGACGTTCATGCGCTGCTCGAGGGCTGCCAAGTCGCCCTTGGTAGCGATTTCGTTCCAGTCGAAGGGCGGGAGGCTCTCATGAGCGTCATCGCCGGCCTTTCGCTCAGCACCTCGATCAGTCGTTGCTGCAACCGGTGGCGTTGCATCTCACTCGGTGTCAACGTCGACTCCTCGTCTTGGTGCGTGACCGTCAGGGCGCACTGTCGAGAGGGGAGCCGGCGCTCCCGAATATTCCGTGAGCCACAACAGTTAGCGATGGGCGGTGGATCTGCCGGCGGGGCGGCGGGACGGGTCGCCGGGGCACTCCCTCTCGGTGGCGCCGATCCCGGCACTGTCACACCCCACTCGTACTATTCGTGATATGGAACTAACTGGAGTGGCCGCAGCACTCGCGCCGGACTGCGCCACGCCTCTTCTCGAGGTGTCGAACCCCGAGATGTCGAGCCCCGAGGTGCCAAGCGCCGCTGCGGAGCCCGCGGCGCCCACCGAACTCGGCGGCGCTGTCAGGTCCGGGGATGCCGAGAACGTGGCGCCCGGAGTCGCCGGCGCGGCCAGGCTCGGCCACGGCCCGGACGTGGCGCCCGAAGTGGTCGTCGTCGGTGCGTGCGATGGGCCGGGTCGGGTGACGGCGCTGGTGGACGCCCTGCTGGCCGAGTTGCGGGCGCTGTCGCTGGAGGGCGCCGGGCGGGGCGTGCTTCGTGGGTTGGTGGCGACGCTGGGGCGTGTGCGGGCGGGGGCCGATGCGGCAGAGGCCCGGGTTGTGGCCGCCGTGGAGAGGCTGGACGACGGCGGAGTCGACGCCGTGGAGGTGCTGCGCCGCAATGCGGGTTCGTCGCAACGGGAAGCGCAGCGGCGGAAGCATCGGGCGGAGGCGCTGGGGGCGATGCCGAATATCGCCGGGGCGCTGGCGGCGGGCGAAATCTCCGCCGAGCACGCCGAGGCGTTGGCCCGCGCCGCCGGGGCGACCAGCGCCGAGGCTGTCGACGGTGACGCCGAGTTGCTGGCACAAGTAGCCGGTGTGCCCGCCGATCGGGCAGGGCGGTACATCCAGGAGTGGACGCAGCGCAATCAGGACCCGGCCGACCTCCATGAGCAGCACCTGCGGCAGCGACGGCGGCGACGGCTGAACTTCGGTGACGGCGACGACGGGATGCTGATGGCGCATGCGGCCTTCGACCGTGTGTTGGGGGCGCAGTTCCGATCGCTGATCAACGGCATCGCCGACCGGATCTGGCGGGCCGAGGGCGGGCGGGACAATCCCGACAGCCGCAGCGCGGAGCAGCGGCGTTTGGACGCTCTCGCCATCGCCGTCGGCCTGGAGTCGGAGCCGGAGGCGGCGGTGGGCGTGGCGGCGGCCCCGAGCGGCGCGGCAGGCGCGTTGGGCGCCGAGGGTCCGGGGGTGGCGGTGGGCGCCGAGGATCCGGGGGTGGCGGTGGGTGCCGAGGGCGCGGTGAGGCGGGACGAGGCGCTGGAACCGGACGGCGCGGCGACCCCGGACGACGTGGCAGCCCTGGACCACGTAGAGGCCGGAGTCAGCGACCGCTCGAGGCTGGCGGGGTCCCCGGCGACGTCCGCCACCCGAGGCAACGCCAACCGCCCGCCAGCGCCCGCCACCCGAGGCAACGCCAACCGCCCGGCAGCGCCCGACTCCCATGCCGACGGCAGCCAGCCGGCGACCCCCGCAACTCGTGCCGATGGCAGCGGCTCCACCGCCAGGTCGCGACCGGTCTCGCCGCGCCATCAGATCGTGATCGTGGCGTCCGCAGATGTCGTCGCCGGTATAGATCCGCAGGGACGCTGCGAGATCCCCGGTATCGGCCCTATCCCTCAGAGCGAACTCGAACGCCTCGCCTGCGACGCGGAACTGTTCGGCTTGCTGTTCTCGGGCGAGGGTGAACCGTTATGGCACGGCCGCGGTGAACGCACGGCTACCGACGCACAGCGCCGAGCCCTGATCGCTCGGGACGGTGGGTGCGTGCTCTGCGCCGAGGAGCCGTCTCGCTGCGAGTCGCACCACGTCGTCCCATGGGCAAGGCCCACCGAGGGACCGACCGACATCGACAACCTCGCACTCCTGTGCGGCACCTGCCATCGCCGGCTGCACAACAACAAGCTCATCCTCACTCGAAGTCCCGACGGCACCTGGGGCACCGCTCCCGACCCCCGCTACACCGGCCGCGCGAACGGCAACGCGCCCCATCTCCACGCCGTCGACGCCCCCGCACCTCGGCAGCGAGGCCCGTAGGCCGGGCGCGGGCAGGCCGGCGGGCCGGGCGCAGGCAGGCCGGCAGGCCGGGCGCAGGCAGGCCGGGCAGGCCGG
>JAPPDX010000039.1 GCA_028824415.1 bacterium
CACGAACTAGACCAAGCCGCATAAACCACGTGTCAACCCAACGGGGGGAAGCTCACTCCCACCACCCGCGGTCCCTGACGCCGGGGCGGATCCCGGAAGAGCGTCAACTCCGGATTGAGGTGGCCTCAGCCGGATGAGGGCACGAGTTGGCGGGTGTACACGGCGCGCACGGCCGGGACGGTCTTCACCTCCGCGGCGACATCGTTGAAGAACTGCTCGCGATAGCTGACGTCGTTCAGCGAGGCGACGGCGAACTGAAGAGCCGAGACCGTGGCGATGACGCCGGCGCTCGCCAGCAACTCCCACGTCAGCACCATCTCTCCTCCGAACAATTGCCACGTCGCAATCGGGTCCGGCTCGGTCTGGGTGGTCCACTGCAGGATCGTGTCGGCCCGCACCGTGAACAGTCCGAGGACCACGAAGAAGGCTCCCACCAGGAGGCTCACCAGCAGCATCCGAACCATCGCGCTCACGAACAGGAGCAGCGCCACGTTGGCGCGGGCACTTCGATCGAGCGGCGCCGTGAGCGGGACCATGTCGCCGGTGCCCGCCGACTCTCCGCAGTAGGTCGGCGGAAAGTCGTGCGCGAGCTGCCACGTCTCGGCTTTCAGGAAAATGACCAGGGAGAAGAGAAGGAGCAGCGGCAGTGACCGGGCGAGCAGCTAGACGACCTGGCGGATCTGACGGGTCATGAAGACACTGGCCCAGCGGACCATCGGCAGGACTCCATGGCTGGTGAGCAGGTAGATGAGCGGCACCGCCCCGACGTTGAGCACGGCCACCGCCAAGGCATCCCGTGCCGGGGAGCTGCCGAAGAGCGCAACGATCACCGGTGGCAGCGCGAACAAGACGCCCGACTCGATGAATCCCACACGATCGGGCCACCGGAACGTTCGCCTGCCTCGCACCTCGTTCGCCAGCACCGCTCCGTCCGGCGCCGGAGGTCGGCGGTCTGGGGCTTCACGCCACGGAGCGGAACCGGTTGGGGCCCCGGCGGCGGGTCCGCTCGGCAGACGGCGCGCTAGGCGCCCGCGACATCCTCGGCGGTCGGCACGGGGACGCCGGGACCGTAGTGGATGAAGAGATCCTCGATGATCTGGCGAAGTCCGGCCGTGTCAGCACCCTTGCTCATGTCGAGGGTGATGACGTTGGAGTTGATGTGCATGCCGTCGATGTGGGCGCTGTCGAACAGGCGCCGGGCCAACTCGTCGGGGGGCCGGTTGCGCGTCGCGGGAGGTGGGCCGTCGTAGTACTCGTGTCCCATTCCGGTGAGCGAGCGGTTGATCTCGAACCGCACGACGCCGGGGCGCGAGGAGGGTCTCTCGATGACGGTGACAGGCTGTCCCACGGCGACTGATGCTAGCGGTGGTCCGCCAGACGGGGTTGTTCGGCGGGTCTCTCGCCCCCGGGCGCGCCGGGGAGGTGCTCCATGAAGGCCCAGGAGCGCCGGTGGATGGTGGAGGGCCCCCAGGCGGCCAGCGCCGCGCGATGCCGCGGGCACGGGTAGCCCTTGTTCCGATCGAAGTCGTAGGCCGGGTAGCGCACCGACCATTGCACCATGAGGCCGTCCCGCCACACCTTGGCGAGGATCGACGCCGCGGCCAGAGAGACACAGCGGGCGTCGCCGGCCACGACGGTGCGCACCGACCCGTCGAATCCTCCTCCGCCGTTCGAAGCGCCGGGTGGTTGCGAAACGAAGTCCCAGCGCCCGTCCAGCAGCAGGGCGTCCGGCTGGACCTTGAGCCCGGCTAGGGCCCGCCTCGCCGCCAGCCGCTGAGCGGCGGACATTCCCAACTCGTCGCACTCGGCGGCGCTGGCGGCTCCCACCGCCCAGCCGGCACATGCCGCGGCCACCGATTCGAACAGTTCCCGGCGACGTATCGGGCTCAATTGCTTGGAGTCCCTGACCTGCCCGAGAGAGTCGTGATGGCGGTCGCCGGCGCGCAAGGCCGCCGCGGCCACGACGAGCGGTCCGGCCCAGGCACCGCGACCCACCTCGTCGAGGCCCGCCACCAGATCCGCCCCTCCATCCCACAGCTCCTGCTCATGGGATAGGTCGGGCAACACTCGAGGCCGCCGGGCCGCGCCGTTGTTCCCAGTCCCATCAGCCGGCGGAACGGGGCGCGAGCCGTTCAGCTCCATCGGGCGACCCGCGAGTTCCATCGCATCATCGGTGACTGTAGGCGCCCACGGTCCGGGCACCGGGTAACCGCCCCTGCGCCGGCCGCCGGGCGGCTCTCAGGCGCGCAGCAGCGACTCGCCTGTGTCTTCGCGTGTGCTCCAGGACTCCGACAGGACACTGGCGCGCAGCCGCGGCGCTCCCGCGCCCACCTCGCCACGAGGACCGGCGAGTTCCGACGCCCACGACTCAAGGCGCGTGCTCGGCGGGGTCAACTCCCACAGCAGCGCGGGCGTGGCCTCGTGCCACCGCACCGCGAACGACAGGATCCCGCAACCGGTCCCGAGTCGGTGCACCTCGATCGGCGGGCGCGAGCCGGCGAGTGACTCCCCCATGGCGGCACCTGCCAGGAGATCCATGCAACCCTCGCGCTGGTCGACGAGCGTGTCCCGCACAGCGAGCAGGAAGGCGGCCCGCAATGCGGGGTCGTCCCCGCCCCGCTCGCCGGCCCAACCACCGCCGGGTCCGGCGGTCGCCGCCATCGCCTCTGCGGCCGCGGGCATGGCACCGAACGGAGCGGTGATCCGCGCCGCCTCCCGGCGGGCCATCCGTGCAGCACCGGAGGGGCTCCGGCTCGCCCGCAACGGGACGATCTCCGCGGCGCGCTGCGGGTACCCCGCCACCGCCAGCGCCGCGCCCACCAACGAACGCTCCGCGGGCGAGAGGCGCCCGTCCGGGCCGTCGCCGGCTTCCGGCCCGACGTCGAGGGCCAGCAGCCGGCGGACGGCGGCCGCCGCCAGCGTCTCGATGCGCCCGTCCGGCAGCCCGGCGACCCGCAATCCCCCCTCCGTGTGCAAGTCCCAACCCCGGCCCACCTGGGCGAGCGTCGGCACCGCCACCGGCGCGGGAGGTGCGGTGGCGGCTTCCAGCGGCAGCAGGACGCGCAGCACACCGCCGTGGGTGATCGACCAGGTGAGGTCCACCGCAGAGCGCCCGCGACGGCTGCGCACCCGCTGACGGTGGCCGGTGCTCCCGCCGACCACCGGCGGCGACTGCGGCGGCTCGCCGGGACCCGTGGCGTCGGCCAGCAGCCGCGCCGACGCCGGCGCGCGCTCCCACCACAGTGCCCTGGCGCCGTTCGCGAGCACACCCGCGCCGTCGAGTTCCACCCACCACAGCCCATCGGGGCGCCAGTGATCGCCGGGCCGCAAAGCGAGGGTCACAGCCACCGGGGCCGAGGTGCGGTTGCGCAGTTCCACAACGCCGAGTGCACCGGCGGTCACATCCGCCGGCAATGCCACGTACGTCAACTGCGAGACATCGCCGTCGCCCGCACGCACCACGGTGTCCAGAGCCACCGGCGCGGCGCCCTCGGCGCCGACGGTGCGCTGGCGCAAGCTTGCCGCGCCACGAGGCACGCAGACCTGCTCGCCGGCGTGGATCGCCCAGTCGAGCGACCAGCCCACCCGGCCGACGGTGAGCCCGCCGGCGCCGTCGACCGCCAGAGCCCCCGGAGCACCGGCGGCGGCCAGCACCGTCCAGGCAGTCTCGAGCCCGCCGATCCGGCGGCGCACCCCGGCTCCTACCCGGGACGTTCGGGCTCGGGACGCAAGCTCCGTCCCAGCAGGTTCCGGTAGGCCACCTGCGGGTCTCGCCCCCCGTCGAGCACCGCGCACAGTTCGGAAGTGATCGGCACCTCCAGGCGGTACTCGGAGGCCAGCTCCAGGACAACCCGAGCAGTCTTCACCCCCTCGGCCACCTGCTGCATGGCATCGGTGATCTCGCTCAGGCTGCGCCCGCGACCGAGTTCCACGCCCACGTGGTGGTTCCGGCTCTGGGGACTGAGGCATGTCGCCAGCAGGTCCCCCAGCCCGGCGAGTCCGGCGAAGGTGACGGGTTCGCCCCCCATGGCCACACCCAGGCGAGTGAGTTCGGCAAGCCCGCGGGTGATGAGGGCGGCCCGGCTGTTGTCCGCGAGCCCCAGTCCCTCGGCCATGCCCACGGCCAGAGCCATCACGTTCTTCAACGCTCCCCCCAGTTCGCAGCCAACCACGTCGTGGCTCACGTAGACGCGGAAGTGCTCGCGTGCGAACACCGCCACGAGCCGCTCCGCCGCGGCCACGTCGCTCATGGCCAGCACGGCGGCGGCCGGCGATCCGGCCAGAACCTCGCGAGCCAGATTGGGGCCGGTCAAAACACCGATCGGGTGCCCCGGCGCCAGTTCCTCGAGGATCTCGGACATCCGGCGGTGCGAGCCCTGTTCCAGACCCTTGCTCAGGCTGACGACCGGCACGCCCGGTCCCAGATGCGGAACGACCTCCGCCAGCACGCTGCGGAACACGTGTGAGGGCACGGCCATCGCCACCACCGCGGCACCGGTCACCGCTGCAGCCAGATCACCGTCGGCCTTCAGCGAGGGCTCCAACGCGAATCCGGGCAGGTACTGGTCGTTGGTGTGCCGGGCGTTGATCTCGGTGGCCAACTCGCGGCGCCTGCACCAGAGCCGGACCGGCGCATTGGCTGAGACGAGCGAGGCCATCGTGGTTCCCCACGAGCCGGCACCCACCACCGTCACGCGCTGCACCGGCGTGACAGTACCGCCCGCGCCTCCCGGCGGCGAAACCGCCCAGGTGGCAACCCTCAGGAAATCACACCTGAAGCGCGCAGCGCGGCAACGGCATCCGGGCCACGGAGCCCGGCGATGATCTCGTCGGTGTCGCGGCCGGGTTCGGGGCCGTGACGCCCCCACTCGGCAGGGGTACCGGAGAATCGCACCGGGGGTCGCGTCTGGCGCATCCGCCCCGCCGCCGGGTGGACACTGTCACAGAAGAACCCGCCGTGGGACAGTTGGGGGTGCTGCGGCAGGTCCGGGACCGCGACGGCGGGACTGTGTGGAACGTCGTGGGCCTCCAGGCGGGCACACGCTTCGGAGGTGGGCAGGGCCGCCAGGCGTGCGCGGATCTCTCGCCAGACGTCACGTGCCAGGCCCCGGTTCTGGTGGCGCCCGGCCATCGTCGCCAAGCGCTGGTCCACCTCCACGTCGAGCGCCTCGCAGAGTCCGACGTACTGGTCGTCACTCAGCGCCACGATGTACATCCACCCGTCGGCGCAGGCCATCGGCTTCACGTGCGCGGCCGGGTCGGATCGTTGCGGCCCGTCGTAGTCGAGCAAGGTCTCCCGGCCGGCCGCATCGATCCACAGGAAGGAGGCGGACACCTCCAGCATGGCGACCTCCACCAGCTGCCCTCCGGCTCCCCGCTCCCGTGCCAGCAGAGCCGCGGTCGCCGCCTGCACCGCATGCAGCGCGGTGAGCTTGTCCGAGACGGTGTGCCGCAGGCTGTGCGGCTCGCCGGTCTCGACATCCGCCTCGAGAGCCGCGAATCCCGATGCCGCCTGGATGATCCCGTCGTAGGCGGGACGGTCGGAATACGGCCCGCTTGGTCCGAACCCGGTGACCGCCACCACGATCACATCGGGATTGACCTCGCGAAGGTGCTGGTAGGACACGCCGAGGCGCTCGGCAACACCGGGGCGGAAGTTCTGGAAGACGACGTCGGCGCCGGCGGCGAGTTGGAGCGCGATGGCCCGGCCCTCGCCGGTCGTGATGTCCACGGTGGCTGCCCGCTTGGCGCGGTTGGTCATCTGGTAGATGCCCGAGACTCCCCCGACAGCCGGCCCGACGTGGCGCAGGACGTCGCCGCCACCCGGCGGTTCGATCTTGATGACGTCCGCGCCCTGCTCGGCGAGGATGCCCGCCGCCAGAGGCGCGGCCAGCGCCGTCGCCAGGTCGAGGACCCGCACACCCGCCAGCGGCGCGGCGTCGCCGGTGGCTCTCCGACGCTCGCACGACCGCCAGGCGCCGGCCGGCTCCGCTCCGATCGATTGGGCGGATTCGCCGCGCATGCACCCGATCCTTCCGTCGAAGACGAATCGAGCCTAGGAGGACCGCGTCCGATCGCCCCCTTGGAGCCGCTCGGGAATGGGCCCTCAGCCGAACCTCGCCGGGGTGGGTCGTTAGACTCCCGCAGGTGAGCGAAGCGGCTGTGCTCGTGCCCGTCAAGTCCTTCGCGCAGGCGAAGCTCCGGCTGGAGAGTGTCCTCTCGGCCGCCGAACGCAGTCAATTGGCTCGCCGCATGGCCGCTCATGTCCTCCGGGCGGCCGCGCCATTTCCGGTGGTGGTGGTGTGCGACAACGTCGAGGTCGCAGCGTGGGCAGAGTCCGCGGGAGCCGAGGTCGTCTGGTGCCCCGGGACCGGGTTGAACGGCGCGGTCACCCGCGGTGTCGGCGTCCTGGCGGACCGAGGCTTCGAGGAGGTCGTGGTGGCCCATGGCGATCTGCCTGGTGCCCGCCGGTTCGATCATCTCACCGGCGCCGGCGGCGTGACCGCCATACCTGATCGGCGCGCTGACGGCACGAACGTGCTGTGCGTACCTACCGGCGTCGGGTTCGACTTCGCCTACGGCAAGGGCTCGTTCCGCCGGCACTGCACCGAAGCCCAGCGGCTCGGCCTGCAACTGCGGATCCACCACGATCCCGACCTGAACTGGGATGTGGATCTCCCCGAGGACCTGCTGCGGTTGCCCGCGCACCTGCGCCAGCCCGCCCCGGCCCCGACGGGACCGCCGACATGAGCCGCAACCTGCCCACACCGGCCAGCGCCCTGTCGGTGTCGGCACACCCCGACGACACCGAGTTCGGCTGCGGCGCCACGCTGGCCCGCTGGGCCGCAGCCGGCTGCGTCGTGCATCTGGCGGTCTGCACCGACGGTTCGAAAGGGTCCTGGGACCCGCAGACCGACGCGGCCCGGCTGGTGGTGCGACGTCAGGCCGAGCAGCGCGAGGCGGCCCGCCGGCTCGGTGCGACCGGCGAGGTGGTGTTCCTGGGTTACACCGACGGCGAGTTGGAGGCCAACCTGGGTGCACGAGCCCTGCTGGCCTCGTGGATCCGCCGGCTGCGCCCCGCGGTCGTGCTGGGACACGACCCCTGGAAGCGCTACCGGATCCATCCCGACCACCGGCAAGCGGGGCTGCTGGTCACCGAGGCCATCGTCGCCGCCCGCGACCCGCACTTCTTCCCCGAGCAGAACCTCCCGGCGCACCGGCCCGAGCACCTGCTGCTGTTCGAGGCCGACGAGCCCGACCACTACGAGGATGCCGCGGGGTGTGCGGAAGCCAAGATCGCCGCCCTCGAGGCCCACGAGAGCCAATTCGAGTCCACGATGGGGATCGAAGCCGGCGACGACGGGACCCAGCGCGAGGTGTTCCGGCGACGCATCCACCGTGAGCTGGCCGAGGCTGGCGAGCCGGCAGGGCTGGCCACAGCCGAGGCGTTCCGGCTGCTGAGCGACCTCTGAGAATCCGGCCCGGCGCTGCAATACCTGGGGTCGGAGCGTCGCGCGGTTCTCACTGACCGCGCGGCCGTTTCTCTCAGGCCTCCTGCTTGGCGCGCCGACCACTTGCCACCCGCGGCATCCAGTCGAAGAAGCGCCACGCCAGCAGCGCGCCCCCCACCCCCCAGGCAACCAGGATGACCAGGTCGGTGCCCCGCCAGGCGGGTGCCGGCACAGCCGGGTGGAAGGCGGCCGAGAAAGCCCGGCCGAAGTGCTTGAGAGGCAGGACGTCGCCCAGGATCCGCAGCCAGGCCGGTGGGTCCTGAGCCGGCACGAAGATGTCCGAGACGAACGCCATCGGCAGGATCACAGCGTTGGCGACGGCCGGGGCGGTATTGCCGCTCGGCGCCAGCGCGGCGAGCCCCAGGCCGAGCCCGGCGAAGGCCGCTGAGCCCACGATGAACGAGACGACCGCCGCGGGGATCTTCGCCGCTGCGATTCCGACGTCGAAGAAGATCACCCCCACCACCATCATGATCAGGGTTCCCAGCAGGGCGATCCAGACCGACGAGACGACTGTGCCGGCCAGGTACGCCGAGGGGGGAAGGGGTGTTCCCCTGATCCTCTTCAGCAGCCCGAACTGGCGCTGGAAGGCGAGGGTGATTCCCACGTTCGCCAGGGCGGCGTTGGCCGCCGTGAAGGCCGCCAGGGCGGGCGTGTAGAACTGCGATGCGGGGATCAGACCGAGACCCACGTCGATCTCCCAGCTGAACAGCGAGCCGAACAGCACCAGCATGATGAGGGGCAGCCCGAGAGTGAAGAAGGTCGCCACCGGGGTGCGCCAGAAGGTGCGGTTCTGGCTTCGCATGCTCATCCAGACCAGGCGCCCCCAGGACGGCCAGGTGCCCGCGGTCGCGGTCCCCGAGACGGTTCGGCTAGCCGCCATCGTGCCCGTCCTCGCCCTTGCCGATGAGCTGCAGGTAGGCGTCCTCCAGGCTCGGCGGGCTCACGTTCAGCTCCGCCAGCTCGACCCCCCGCTCCATCGCCCACCCCGTCAATTCGGCGAGCAGAGCGGTGGGACGATCGGTGCTCACGAGCGCGATGTCCCCGTCGACATCCAGCACCGCGGCGACGGCCGGCGGCAGGTCGGCCGGCCCTATGCCGGCCGGGAGCCGGAAGCGGACGGTCGAGCTCTCGACCCCCAGGAGTTGCGACGGCGGGGCGCAGGCCACGATCCGCCCGTCCATCAGCACGGCCACCCGGTCGGCCAGACGTTCGGCCTCCTCCATGTAATGGGTGGTCAGGATGATTGTGCGGCCGAGACTGCGCAGACCTCTGATCATCTCCCAGGCGGCGCGCCTCGCCTCGGGATCGAAGCCGGTCGTGGGCTCGTCGAGGAACAACAGGTCGGGGTCGCCGATGAGCCCCAGTGCCATGTCGATGCGTCGCTGCTGACCGCCGGAGAGAGTCTTGAGCCGCGCATTCGCCTTGCCCGCAAGCCCCACCAGTTCGATGACCTCATCGCGATCACGGGGACGCCGGTATGCCGCTCCGAAGGTGTCCAGCGCCTCGGCCACAGTCACCTCCGAGGTGTCCACCGTGGACTCCTGCAGGACGATCCCGATGCGGTCCCGGAACTCCCGACCGGCGCTGGCAGGGTCGAAGCCCAGCACCGACACCTGGCCCGAATCCGCCCTCCGGTGACCCTCCAGGATCTCCACGGTCGTGGACTTGCCCGCCCCATTCGGCCCCAGCAGGGCGAACACCTCGCCCGCGGACACCTCGAAGGAGATGCCGCGCACCGCCCGTACCGAGCCGTAGCTCTTGGTCAGGCCCGCCACGGCCACGGCGGGCGTGGCGGTGGAGGAGGTGCTCACTCGGTCTCCGGAGTCAGGAAGGCGATCAGTTCAAAGCAATCCCGACCGCCGGCTGACGAACCGGTCATCTCCTCAGGCTACCGATCACCGGCGATGCGGCGCGGGGCGGTTCCGGGACTGGACCTCGAGACCGCTAGCGACGCTTGCGGGCGGCGCTACGCGCCTCGGCCTGCTGCTCCAGGAGGTTCATGATCCCCGGGAACCCGGGGATCCGCGCAAGGCGCCGGGAGAGGAACGTCAGGCTCAGCGCCGTGAACGCCACGTAGAGCGGCCAATTGATGAGGTAGCGGAAGAGCACGTACTCGTCGGGGTCCGTGACCCCCAGGAACCAGATGTCGAAGCCGGCCGCCAACCCCAGCAGCAGGCCGAAAGCCACGATGATCCGGTCGACGGCCGAGCGGTAGGCCTCGTGGGACCGCATCGCCGCCGAAAGGCCCAGAGTCCGCGCCACGAGATCCACCGCGGGGTTGCGCTTCAGTGGCGCCGACAGCACGAGGCCCGCGGCGATGGCGAACTTGTAGCCGATGCCGATGCCGAAGTAGATGTCGTCGTTGTCGGTGATGATCCCGACGATGCCGCGCGCAACGACACACACCGTCACCAGCGGCAGCAGCTTGCCGACCCCGATCCCCTGTCGAACGCGCAGGATGCCGGACAGCACCGAGACAACCGTGATGGCGCCGATCGCAGGGCCCAACCCGCTGTAGCGGAACAGCACCACGAACGCCACGACGGCAAGCAGGGTGTCGTAGCCGACCCACCACGGTGGGATGAAGGCGTCGTCGCCGTCCCCGGCCCCCACCCACTCGCCGGCTCCTCCCTCGATCTCGGAGTCCCCGGGTCCGGGTGTGCCGAGCGGCTCGGGCTCGCCTGCTGTCACCAGCCGGCGACCTTCCCAGCCGGGCCCGCGGACCTGACTGTCCGCCGGCTCAGCGGCCCAGGGCCGTCCAGGCGGCCAGCACGTCAACGTCGCCGAACACCTCGACGTCGCCGGGATCGATTCGCCGCCACAACACCAGGTCGAGCTGCTCACCCGTGCCGCGCACGGCGACATCGCCGCGCGCGTGGATCCGCTCGGCCTCCAGCCGGCCGCGGTGGATCCGGCACAGCCACTCCCCCTCCCCGTCGGTGCGGTGCAGGTGCAGGCTGCCTTCCGGCAGCGGGTCTATGGCGATACCGACCTGGAACGGAAGGATCACGTCGATCAACTCGTCCACGCCGTCCGCCGCCAGTTCGCTGTCGAGCCCCCCGGGCTCACCGACGGTGTTCTCGGCGTCCCAGCGGTGGATGAGGCTCTCGTGCGCCATGCGCTGGTGCCAGAACGCCCCGGTGTTGATGCCGGCAAATCCCCACACCTCCTCGGCAGGATCGATGTCGCGCAGGGCATCCAACACTCGGCCGTGAGCCTCGCCATACCAGTCGACCACCGCCTCTCCCTGCGGGGGGCGGGGAACGTCGTCCCTGTTCAGCATGGTCGCCGAGCGTTGCTCGATGTGCTCGCTGACCCAGTTGTAGACCCACCCCAGGTGGCCCACCAGTTTCTGCAGGCTCCAGCGAGGGCAACTGGGAACGGTGGCATCCAGGTCGCCGGTGGCGGCGACCCTGGCGACCGCCGCACCCTCGCGCGCCGTCACCGCCACATAGGCGTCAGTGTCGAAGCTCATGGCGCAAGTCTCGCCCAACGGCACCACATCCGCACACCGGCGGCGCCCGCCGGAAATGGGCTCGGGGACGGGAGCGGACCCGCACACGCAGAAGAGGGCCAATACCGGACACAAGCTGCGCCCGCGCTCGGTGGCTATAGGGTTGCCCTGGCGGTAATCGCTCCCGGACCGTGGAGGTGCACGATGACCAGAGACTTCTCGCTCGACCTCGACGCCCTGCGCGGCTTCCTGCATCTCGTGAGCGTGTGTGTCTGGGTGGGGGGGCAGATCGTGGTCGCGGGTCTCATCCCGTTGCTGCGCAAGGCCGACCGTTCCGCGGCTCCGGTGCCGGAAGGCGAGATGAGCATCACTCAGAGAGCGGCGCACCGCTTCGGGAGGATCTCCTGGCCGTTCTTCGCTCTGGCCATCATCACCGGCCTGTGGAGCCTCGGCGAGATCGTCGCCAACGACGAATGGGCGGCCAGTGAGGGTTCCTGGAAGACGCTCTTCTTCGTGAAGATCGCCCTGGTCGCCGCCTCGGGGGTCGGCGCCTGGTTGCACGGCCGGGCGCAGCGGGCGCCGGAACGGGCTCTGTTCGCCAGCGTCGCGTCACTGACAGCTCTCGCCGCCCTGCTGATCGCGGCAGGCTTCCACCAGTCCATCCCCGCCTGACCCAGCCGACGGGGCGCTCACTCGATCCGGGAGTTCTCCGGACCGTCGACGTGCCGGCAGATCCATGCCCACATCGCAATGGCGCTGGCGGCACCTGCGTTGATCGAGCGGGTCGAGCCGTACTGGCTGATCATCCGTAGCTCGGCGCAGGCCTCGACAGCCTGAGCCGACAGGCCCGGCCCCTCCTGGCCGAACAGCAGCACGCAGCGCTCCGGGAGTTGATGCTGCTCGAGTGCCAGCGCCCCCGGCAGATTGTCGACTCCCACCAGCGGCAGCGACTCCGCCTCGGCCCAGCGCGCCAGGGCGGCGATGTCGGGGTGATGGACGACGTGCTGGTAGCGGTCGGTGACCATCGCCCCGCGCCGATTCCAGCGGCGCCGGCCGACGATGTGCACGGCCCGGGCGCCGAAGGCGTTGGCGTTGCGGACCACCGACCCGATGTTGAAGTCATGCTGCCAGTTCTCGACCGCCACGTGAAACGGGTGCCGCTGACGGTCGAGGTCCGCCACGATGGCCTCCTGGCGCCAGTAGCGGTAACGGTCCACAACGTTGCGCCGGTCGCCGGCGGCCAGCAGTTCGGGATCGAGACGGGGATCGTCGGGCCATGGTTCGGGATGCGGGCCCACGCCGGCCGGCGGCGACAAGCGTGCCTCTTGGGGCGTCGCGCTCATAGCGAGGGCACCACGACGCTCGCCACCACCCAGTACTGGCAGCCCACCGCGATGATCACGTTCAGGTGCCACACCTCGTGGTACTCGAAGCGTCCGGGCCACGGGTTCGGCCGGCGAAGCCCGAGAGCCAGCGAACCCAGCCCGAAGAACCCGCAGCCTACGTACACGATCACCGTCCCGAGCACGCCGAGCCCATCCAGAATCGGACCGATGGCGACGACCGAGACGGCGCCGATGGCCATGAAGACGCCGGTCATCAGCCTGAACCGGGGCTGCAGCGTCCGACAACGCAGCACGATCCCCAGAGCGCACACCGCGAGGACAGCGCCGAGCAGCCAGCGCCGGGGCCATCCGGGCACTCCGAGACCCATGATCGCCCCGTAACTGGCGGCGATCAGCCCGAAGATGGCGACGTGATCCCAGCGGCGCATCTGCAACCATTTCCGATCGCTCCAGCGCCCGAGGTGGAAGGTGCCGCTCACGGCGAACATCACCACGATGCTCGCGGCGTAGAGCGCCACGACCGTCCGGGCGCCGGCGCCCGGCGTGACCCTCACGAGCCAGGCGCCGCCCGCGACTGCCGGCAGGATCATGGCAACATGCATCCGGCCCCGCCAACTGGGCGGGTTCAGGGAACTCTGCCGGTAGGGGTCTTCCGACAGATCCGGCGTCGGCTCCTCCTCGACGCGGCGGCCAACCAGCGTGTGCCCGAGCGCGCCCGGCCGAACCCGTCGCGACCCGAGACTCTCCGATGACCGCAGGTCCGGCGTCCCGCCGACTTCAGAGCGAGCGGCAGCGTACGACATGGGCTACTGGAACCGGAGGAACACCCCCGAGCGGGGCTTCGGATGGAAGTAGGTGGACTTGGGCGGCATGATCTGTCGGGCGTCGGCCACGCCCATCATCGTTTCGATCGTGACCGGGCGCAGGACGAAACCCACGCCGCCGGACTCGTCACACCGGCGGGCCACCTGCTCGGCGCCCAGCATCGCCGAGATGTACTCGATGTTCCGGGTCTGCTCGGGGTCGTCGATCCCGAACACCGGGGCGAGCACGCGTTCCTGCAGCCAGCCGGCATCGATTCCCTGCACCGACTCCGACGGCGTGAAGCGGAACCAGCGCCGCCCGAGGTACACGCCGAACGCTCCCGGGCGGGGAGACTCGGCATCGCCGACCTCGATGGGTTCCAGCGACCCCAGCCGCAGCAGTGCCGCCTCGATGGCGGCACCATCGGTCGCCACCGCCGGCGTCACCCGCCGATGGAAGACCAGCAGGCGCAATTCGTCGTGGGGGAAGAGGGCCGCCAGGATGGCGTCGCTCGCCAGCAATTCGGCGGCGGAACCGTCCCCGTCGCCGGCGACAGAGAACTCCGGTGCATCGCCCGTGGCCTGGGCGGACGGAATCGGCGGCATGCCGGGTGGCTCATGCCCCAGGGTGGTGAGCACGATGTCGCTGGGGAGGTAGCCGCCCGCCGCGCTGGAAGCCTTGCGCTGGCGACGAACCCGCTCGCTCACCACCAGGCCGGCACCGAGCCGGTGATGGCCGTCGGTGACGTAGAGGTTCTGGCCCTCCAGGTCCTCGTTGAGGATCTGCAGGAACGCCGGGTCGGTCACTTCCCAGACTCGCTGGGCCACGCCGTTCGGATCGACGAAGTCCAGGAGCGGCTCCTGACCACCCTCGACGGCGTCGAGCAGCGCTGCGATACGAGGCGTGCCCCGGAACGTCAGGCCCACCGGGCTGGACTGGGCGCTGGTCAGGGCCAGGAACTCGCTCAGCAACTCCTCGCGATCGGCGTGGGTGCGTTCGTGCGGCCTGATCCGGCCGCGCCGGTAGGCCTCCAGGGGCACGACCCCGACGATGCCACGCTGGCGACAGCCGTACCCGATGAGGCGGTAGACGTAG
>JAPPDX010000134.1 GCA_028824415.1 bacterium
GCAGGTCCTGGCAGAACTTGTACATGCGGCCGTGCGGGCGGAAGTTGGTGACCGGTCGGTGCATCGAGGAGTGCACGACCGTGCTGCCGTCGGCGTGGTTGTCGTAGGTGCACCCGCCGATCTCACCGAAGCGCAGCATCAGCAGGTCGGTCTCGTCGAGCACGGTCAGGCGCCCGTGGATCATCTCATTGAAAGCGCTGAGGACGCGCATCCGCAGGTTTGCGTAGGCCCCGTAGGTAGCGGTCGGCAGCAGGAACGCCACGTCGCTCGTGGGCGCACCAGCGGCCGGGCGCACCGCGAACGGCACCCAGAACTCCGCCTCGCCGGCCCGGAAGCGGCCCGCGTAGCAGCCGCTGGCCCAGTCGTCCGGAACGCGCAGCGTCTGCGTCGTCTCCCAGAGGGCGTCGCTGATGTCGTCGCTGTGGAAGTGGATCGCCCCGTACTCATCGGGAGCCGCCCGCCAGTCCGACGTCAGCCCCGACCAGTTGGAGCCGCCGACTCCGCGCGTCGGCATGTTGACGAGGGTGCCGTGGCGATCGTTGCCCGAAACGTCGACGGTGTCCTCGCTGCCGATGTCGACGGAGAAATCCCAGTCGCCGAGCGCTCCCTCCGCGGCCGCGGCAGGACCCCGCTCGGCGACGGCTTCGATCTCGGCGTCGGCGAGGGCGTGCCCGTACAGCCGCGGGCGCTCGAACCGCCCGTTGAAACAGGAGACGGCGTGGCCCGCCCCGGTCTGCTCGGCGCCGATGAGAATCGGGCCGTCGCCGAGCCCGGCGACCGGGCCTCCATGGTGCTCCTCGTGGATCCAGCCGCGATCCTCGAGTTGGTGTGACGCGAGACCGCCGGCACTGAACGTGATCCCGCCGGCACCGTCGCAACTCACGGCCACACAAGTCCAGCGGGCCTCCGCGATGGCTACGTCGCTGAGCACGACCTCCCCGACGGTCCCATCACCGCACACGAACCCCAGGTTCCCGTCAGGCCCGACGAAGAGGCCGGCACCCGTGGCGGTGTCGTTGCAGTACGTACCGAACAGCATCTGGTGACCCGCCGACAGGAGCGTCGGGAACACCGACAGGACGATCGTGAAGCCGCCGTCGGCACGCCCGCCGGCGCCCCCGGGCACCCGTACATACGACCCCGGATGGATCTCCTGATGCCGGGCGGCATGCTCACCGCACACCGGCGTCTCCATCTCGGTCGCCACATAGGGGGGCACGTCCGGGCCGTCGCCGAGATCGGGACTGAGCAGGCGCACGACGTCCAGCGTGTACGTCTCGACGCCCGAGCAAGACGCCTTGAAGTTGATCTCCTCGCCCGCTCGGAGAGTCTGTCGATCGGCGTAGGCGAGCATCTCGGGGCCCCCGAAACCGGCGCGAATCTCAGACGGCTCCTCGGGTACCGAGCTCGAGGTTCCTGCCGGCAGACCGCCGAACATCTCCGCCCAGCGCACCCGGAAGACGTAGCGCTCGGCCTCTTCGATGTCGTCGAAGACGACCTCGGGCAGACGCTCGACGCCCAGCGGATCGCCCCCGGTGAACCGGGCCAGCATCCACTCCACGTTCGAGCGGGTCATCAGCAGGAAGTGCTTGCCCACCAGCGGGATTCCCCGCATGTAGTTGAGCAGTGACTGCAGGTCGGGCGTGTGCCGCCCGAAGGGCTGCCGCATGAACTCCTCGAAGAGGTCGGCACGCCCGCCGTCCACGCCGAGCGCGAGTTTGGGTGCATGTGTGGTCATCCGGTCAGCCCCTCGATAGCCAGGACGCGGGCCGGGTTGCCCACGACCAGGGTCTCCACCTCGTCGTCGCCCCAGCCGGCGTTGCGGAACAGCGGAATCACGTGGTTCAAGATATGGGCGTAGCCCCAGCCGCCGTAGGCCAGCAGCCGGGTCTTCACGCCGCCCATGTCCTGGGAGACGAACAGCTGCTCGAGGTGGCCCCGCTGCGCGAGCCCGACCATGCCCTGCACGATGTCGTAGTCGCTCGGGGGGTACTTCCCCAGCCCGATCAGCGAATGGTCGAAGCCCATCAGGTCGTACGCCAGGTTGGCGCCGCGCTCCAGCATCTCCAGCTGGTAGGGCAGGTCGGCGATGGCCGTGTTCATGTGCCCCATGATCACCCGCCGCGGATCCACGCCCTCAGCCTCCAGGGCGTCCAGCACCTTGATGCCCTCGAAGCCCCAGGGGTGCAGATGGATCGTTATGGGCAGGCCGGTCTCGCTGTGCGCCCAGGCGGCGGCCCGCAGCATGCGGAACTCCTCGGGTTGCACCGGGTCGTAGGTGCCGACCTCGCCGATGATGCCCGGTCGGATGCCCGTGTCGCCCACGCCGTTGCGCCACTCGTCCACCATCTCGGCCGCCAGCTCCTCCGTGGACCGCTCGGCGGTTCCCTCGGGATGCGACGCCGCCAGGTAGTAAAAGCCGCCCATGATCACGTTCACCCCGCTGCGCTCGGCGATGTCCCGCAGGATCAGCGGTTCGCGCGACAGGTGGCAGGGCGTGACCTCCACGATCGTGCGCCCGCCCGCGGCGTAGAACGGCTCCAACTCCTCCAGGATCTGCTCCACGTCGGTCTGGTGGTAATTGTCGGGGTAGCCGCCGGGGTTCCAGCGCGCCTCGGCCGCCGTGCACATGGTGAGCGGCTCGGTGGTGACCGCCGGGTAACCGTGGATCTCCAGGATCGGCCGGCAGTCGATGTAGAGGTGCTCGTGCACGTGAGTGGGACCGAGCTCACTGACCGGCACAGGTCCGGTCACGGTCATGGCGCAGGCACCGTTGGCGGCAGTGTCGGTGGTCATGGCTTCACACCTCGGGATCGGCGGTGGGCAGCGCGAGCAACGGTAGCCCCGCGCCGGTGACGGTCGCCCGAGCGGCGAACGAAGGCGGTGTGAGGGCCCTAGTGGAACATCCCACCGGGCACCGCTTCGATCAGGTCGTGTGTGTACGGATGCTCGGGATGCGAGAAGAGATCGCTCGTGGCCCCGCTCTCGACCAGTTCGCCGCGGCGCATCACGTACATCCGGTCGGCGAAGCTGCGGACGAGGCGCAGGTCGTGCGTGATGAGCAGGATTCCCAGACCGCGCTCGGTCTGGAGCCGACCGAGCAGGACCAGCAGCTGCGCCTGCGCCGATTGGTCGATGGATGACGTGGGCTCGTCCGCGATCAGGATCCGGGGCTCGACCGCAAGAGCACGGGCCACGCTGACCCGCTGACGCTGCCCGCCGGAGAGGCTGGGGGGGAAAAGCCGTGCCTGCTCCTCGCTGATCCCGACCTCGCGCAGCAGAGCCATCGCCGAGTCGCGGGCTGTCGATCGGGACACGCCCTGCCAGACCTGGAACACCTCGGCCACGGCGTGAATCGCCCGCTGCTTCGGATTCAGGCTGGAATACGGGTCCTGGAAAATCATCTGCACCTGCCGGCGCACCTCGCTGCGCGCGTTGCTGCGGGGCATCTCGAGAGGTTCGCCGCGATAGCTGACCTCCCCGAGGGTCGGCCGATGCAGCAGCGCCAGCACCTTGCCGAGTGTGGTCTTGCCGCTCCCACTCTCGCCGACGAGCCCCACGACCTCGCGCTCCTGCACGTCGATGTCGGCACCCTCCACGGCATTGAATGCGTTGTGACCCCGCCCGAACGTGACGCGGATGTCGTGGCCCGCCAGCCCCGCGCCTTTGCCGGTCACGTCGCCTCCCCCTCGGCAACCTGCGCCCCGACCGTCGGCGCCCCTTCGGCAGCCATCGACGAGGCGAAGAGGCAGGCGGTGAGCCGCCCGTCGTGCTCGACGGGCGACGGCTGGGCGCCCTCGCAGCAGCGGCTGTGCGGGACACCGTCGCCGAGACGCAGCGTGAGGCCGCAGCGTGGGTGGAAGCGGCAGGCCGACGGCCAGGCGCCGACGCTGGGCGCCTCCCCGGGGATCGGTTCGTACCCGCCCGCCAGCTCCATGTGTGCGGCCGCCACGAGTCCCGCCGTGTAGGGATGACGGGATTGCTCCCGCACCAAGTGCTGCGATCCCGACTCCATCACTGCGCCCGCATAGAGAACCACGATGGAGTCGCACACCTCCTCCACGACGGCAAGGTCGTGGGACACCAGCAGCAGCGACATTCCCAGTTGCTCCCGGAGCCGCCGCAGCAGGTCCAGGATTCGGGCCTGCACGCGAACGTCCAGCGCCGTCGTGGGCTCATCAGCGATGAGCAGCGAGGGATTGCGGGCCAGCGCACCGGCGATGACCACCCGCTGGCGCATCCCGCCCGAGAGCTGGTGCGGGCGCTCGTGCATCACAGAATCGATCCGGGGGATCTCCACCAGTTCCAGCAGCTCGCGCACGCGGGCGCGCGCCGAGACGTCCCCGCCGGTATCGCTGCGGGCCGCCCGCACGAGCGCCATGAGCTGCGTGCCGACCGTGAGCACCGGGTTGATGCCTGCCAGCGAACTCTGGGGCACGTACGCGATCCGGTGCCCGCGGATGCCCCGCCAGGTCGCCTCGGAGGCTCCGGTGAGTTCGGTCCCCTCGAAGAGGATCGAACCGCCTGTCACCGTGGCCGAGTGGCGGTAGAGCGTTCCCACGAGCGACCGGCAGAGCATCGACTTGCCCGATCCGGACTCACCGACCAGACCCAGGGTCTCGCCCTCGCCGATGTACAGCCAGGCCTTGTCGACCACGGGAATGGTCTCGCCCCGCCGCCCGACCAGCCCGATGGAGAGTTCGTCGACCGTCAGCATGACACGATCCTCATCCGACGAGATTCTCCGAGGCGCGCCGGCCGATCCCCTGGGCGATCAGCGACACACCCAGGGCCGTGATCGACAGCATGATGCCCGGGAACAGCACCGGCCACCAGGCGCGGAAGATGTGCAGGCGCGCGTCGTTCAGCATGGCACCCCATTCAGGGGTCGGGGGCTGGACGCCGGCTCCCAGGAACGACAGACCCGCAACCGCAAGGATCACGACCACGAAGTCGCTGACGGCGTAGGCGAGCGTGAGCGGGAAGACGTTGGGGGCCACGTGACGACCCAGAATGCGGGCGCGGCTATACCCCAGGCACCGGCCGGCCTCCAGGTAGTCCATGTCGCGGATGATCAGAGCCCGGGCGCGCGCCACCTTGGCGTAGCGCGCCCAAGCCGTGATGAACAGACCCAGCAGGATGCCCCTGGTACCCCGTCCGAACGCCGCCACGAGAGCGATCACGATGATCAGCGTGGGGAACGAGTTGATGACCTCGATGGCCAGGTCCCCCGCGTTCTGCACCAGCCTGCTGCGGGTGATGCCGATGATCGAGCCCACGATCGTGCCGACCAGCAGCGGTACCGAGACCGCCGCCGCTGCCAGGATGATGTCGATGCGCGCCGCCTCGAAGGTGCGTGCGAACACGTCCCGCCCCAGGTGATCGGTCCCGAACCAGTACTCGCCGCTGGGAGGCAGGTTGGCGTCGGGGCCGCCCCGGCGCGTGTCGTAAGGGCTGAACGCCGGGACGACGATCGACAGGATGATCATCAGGAGCATGATGGCGATGCCGAACTTCATGCTCGGTGGCATGGCTCGCCAACCTGCGACGAGTCGCCCGCGCAGCCCGCTCGGCGCCGCCGATCCGGCGGGCCGCGTCCCGGCGTCGCCCAGCGAGGTCACGACAGCGTCCGGGCGCGAGGATCGATCAGCGCGGACACCGTGTCGCTGAGGAAGTGCACGACAACCACGATGAAGCCGAACGTGAACAGCGTGCCCTGTACGACCGGATAGTCACGGGCCAGCACTGCCCGCACGAGATACGTGCCGATCCCCTCCAGATTGAAGACCGTCTCCACGACCACCGCCGCGGCCAGGTTGGCACCCACGATGTACCCCATCAGGCCGATCACCGGCGCGATGGAGGGCCGCAGCAGGTAGCGCCAGATGAACTGCGGCTTGGCAAGCCCCCAAACCAGCCCCGTCTCCACGAATTCCTCGGAATTGGTTTCGCGGATGGATTCCTGCAGGACGATGGCAAAGATCATGCCCACCGGGATGCCGATGGCGATGGCGGGCAGCAGCAGGTACTCCAGGTTCTGCGGGAACGTGTCGACGTAGCCGGCGACGGGTAACCACCGGAGTTTCACGCCGAAGACCAGGAGCAGCAACACCCCGGTCACGAAGGGCGGCGTGGCGATCAGCGCCGCCGAGCCGAGACCGAAACCCTGTTTGTACCAGTTCGAGCGCGTCAGGCCTCCGATCACACCGAGCGGTATCGCCAGGACCAGAGCGAACACCATGCCCAACCCGACGAGCCAGAGGCTGATCGGCAACCGATCGCCGATGGTGTCCAGCACCGGTCTCGTGGACTGGAGCGACTGCCCGAGGTCGCCCCTGACGACGTCACCCATCCAACTCCCGTACTGCTCGACGACCGACCCGTCGAGATGGAGCCGCTCCCTCAGCACCTCGACACGGTCCGGCGTGGCCTCCTCGCCGAGAAGCGTCGCAACCGGGTCACCCGGAACGATACGCACGATGGCGAAGGCCAGCAGGGAGACCCCCCACGCCACCAGGATCGCCCGCACCAGGCGACGCCCGATGAGCGCCAGCACGCGGTCGCGCTTGGAGGTCTCCGCGGCGACGATATCGGTCGCCGGCGTCGAACCCGTCACTTCGTTCGTCACGAGCCTCTCAAAGCGTTCAGGAGGTTCTCAGCTGCCGACGTTCGGCGAGCGAATGCAGCATCCGCTACCGCGAGTGCCGGCAAGCGACCGGCGGGTGGTCCGACCGAGCCGAGCGGCTCGGTCGGACCACCTCGGGATTCCGGTGCGGGCGCCTCAAGGGCCCGCTGATGTCAGTTGACTACCCGCTCTCGGTCGCCACCCAGAAGTTCTGGGAAGCCGGGATCATCGCCAGGATGTCCGTGGACAGGCGGCTGCCAACGAGGACGGCGCGCTCACCCTGGGGGCAGTAGTTGGCGCCGATGTCGAGCGCCAGACGCTGCACCTCGGACTGCAGGCGCTGTGACGCCGCCATGTCACCCCTGGGCATGGCCTCCGCCAACTCGTCGAACGCGGCGGTCACCGAATCATCGGCGAATGCCACGGAGTTGGACCAGAAGTTGTCCGGGTAGAACAGGGTCCGCAGGGTCGAGAAGTTGGGACCACCGCTCCCGATCCACATGGCGTCGTAGGCCCGGTTGATGATGTTGTCGATGATGATGGCGTCCTCCAGAGGCTGCACCTCGGCGGTGACGCCGATGTCGGCCCAGTTCTCGGCCAGGATCGTCGCGGCGTCCGTCCAGCCCGGGCGGGCACCCATCGTCTGCAGCGGCGTCGAGAATCCGTCGGGATAGCCGGCCTCGGCAAGTAGAGCCTTGGCCCCCTCGACGTCACGCTCCAGCGGGACGATGTCCTCGTACTCCCACTCGCTGCGGTACCGCGAGAGGATCGAGCCACCCGGCTCGGCGGTACCCAGGAACGCCCTCTCGTTGATGGCGTTGCGGTCCATGGCCAGGCACAGGGCCTTGCGCACCCGCACGTCACCGAGGGGTCCCTCGACGTCGCTCCGGATCACGAACCAGAACGTGCCGCCGATCGGGTGGACGATCTGGATGACGTCGTCAGGCAGGTCGGCACGCACCGACGCCGGGATGTCGAAGCCCATGGCCGCGGCCCCGGTTGTCACCTGCAGCAGCCGCGAGATCGGATCGGTTGCCGACGCCAGCGTGAGCTTCTTGATGACGGCCTCGCCGGCCCAGTAGGTGGGGTTGGCCTCGAGCACCATCGTCGGGGATCCGGGCACCCAGTCCGAAACCACGTATTGCGTGGCACTGACCGGCTTGGCGAAGTACCCCTCTGGATCTGCCAGAACCTGCTCGTGCGGGTGCAGGGGCATGTTCTCGCTGCAGACGATCTGGTTGTTGAGGCAGCTGAACGGCTCGTTCAGGGTGTAGACGATCGTGTGATCGTCAATGGCCTCGGCGGACTCGAATGAAGCCATCTGGGCTCCGAACGGCCCCTCGTCCCTGGCGCGCTGCAGCGTCACGACGGCGTCCTGGGCCACGACCGGCGTGCCGTCGGAGTAGACGAGCCCCTCGCGCAGCGTCACGGTCATCGTCAGGCCGTCCTCGGAGAACTCCGGGAAGTCCGTCGCCAGGTCCGGCACGTAGTCGCCCTGCGGGTCATAGCGGTACAGGTAGCCACCGAAGGCCAGAAGGCCCGCGGCGTGGGCCGGAGCCACATAGGGCGCCCGCGCGTAGTCGGCCTGCGCCACCAGGCTGGGCGTGCTGATGATGACGTTGTTGAGGTCGATGCCCGCAGCGGCCGCCGCCTCCTCCGCAGCGGCCAGCGCCGCAGCGGCCTCAGCCTGCGCCGCCTCCGCAACCTCCTGGGCAGCATCGGCCGCGGCCTGCGCCTCAGCCAGCGCAGCCTCGGCCGCGGCGACGGCGGCCTCGTCCTCGGCGGCCCGTGCGGCCGCCAGTTCGGCCTCCGCTTTGGCTTCCGCTGCCTCAGCCTCAGCGGCAGCGGCGGCGGCTTCGCCGGCCGCCGCGGCCGCTGCAACCTGCTCGGCGGCCTCTGCTCTGGCCTGCTCCGCCTCTGCCTCCGCTGCTTCGGCAGCCGCCTGTGCCGAGGCGGCCGCCGCTTCGGCTGCCGCAGCCTCGGCGCGCGCCGCGTCCGTCTCGCCCGAGTCCTCAGCGGCGCAGGCCGCGAGGATCAAGGAGAGGACAACCCCGATCGCCAGGAGTCGCTTCGAATACGTCCTTCTCATCGTGTCTTCCCCTTTGGATTGTTCGATGACGTGTCAACCATTCCATTTAGCGAACGAGAGCGGGACGCCCGCGGCATCTCTCGGATCAGCGCGCGCCAGCCGGCCACCGTTCTGTGGCAGGAGGCACACTAGTTCTTCAAGATTCGTGGCGCCCGCTGCGCGCTGAACCGCCGCACAGCGACGGCAGCGCGCAGCGCGCCTCCTGCCGCGAGGCCCGCCGGGGCGGTCGAGGCTCAGATCCGGAAGATCCGCTCGGCGTTGCGGCTGAACATGGCCTCTTGCTCGTGAGGCGGGAACCCCGCAACGATCTCCGCGTAGGCGTCGATCACATCGGGGTAGCTGGAGAACAACCGATCCACCGGCCAGTTGGTCCCGAAGAAGCTGCGGTCCGTTCCGAAGGCCTCGATGCAGGAGAGAACCCACGGACGGATGGACTCGACGGTCCAGCAGGTGTCCCCCATCCCCAGTCCGGAGATCTTCACGACGACGTTGGAGGCGCCGGCCAGGTCGAAGAGCGCCTCCCGCCAGTCCCGGAAGTACTGGGGAGTGCGAGCTTTGGGAAACCCGCAGTGGTCCAGAGAGATCGTCATGTCCGGCGAGCTCTCAGCCAGCGCCCGCAGGGTGCGAAAGTCCTCCCAGGCGGCATCGACGCACGCCACGAGGCCGTGGCGCTCCAGCAGCGCGAACCCCTGCTGCCAGGCCGGATGACGCAGATATCCCTCGGTCTCGGGACCGAGGTCGCGTACCCCGCGCAGGTTGGCGTACTCGAGGTGCCGCTCAATGACGGCCGCGGCGTCTTCTCGCAGCAAGTTCACCTCCGCCACGATCCCGTGCGGGTGGCCGAGGCGGTCAGCGAAGGTTTGCAGCCACTTCGTCTCCGCCACGGGATCGGGTGTCCGGACCGCCACGTTCACGTGGATCGACTTGACGACGTTGGCGAAGCGGGTCTCGGCGATGTAGTCGTCCGCCCAGTAGCGCTGTGCCTGGATGGGTGCCACCGAGCCGAAGACCGGATGGGTCACACCGGGCTCCATCCCGGCGTAGTGAACGTCGGGGAGTTGCAGGTCGTAGAAGTGGACGTGGCTGTCCACGAAGGGGAGCGGTGCCATGTGTCCTCCGGGTCGCCCGGCCCACCGGATCGGCCGACCCTAGCTGCGACCGCCAACTGGACGGGCGGCTTGCGCGAACATGGCGCCATGTGGATCCGGACCGTGCCCTACGACCAGGCGGACGACGAGCTGCGCCGCCACTACGACCGCCAACGCGAGTCGCTCGGAGAGGTCACCGAGATGACGCTGGCAGGGTCGCTGTACCCGCGGCTGGTGGCCGCCCGCCTGGAGCTCTACGCCGCAACCGAGCGCTGCCCCTCGGCGCTGACCTCGCGCCAGCGCAACCTCATCGGCTACGTGACCTCCGCACTCAACGGCACGGTGCACTGCATGAGCCAGGTCACCGTCAAGCTGCGGGCCGACGGCTTCAGCGACGACGAGATCGCCCTGCTCGCATCCGATCCGGCCCGAGCGGCCGAGTCCCTGCCTCGACCCGAGGCCGCCCTGGTTCGCTACACCATCGACCTGACGAGGCGCCCCGGGGAGATCGGCGAGGCCGACGTGGCGGCGCTGCGCGAGGCCGGTCTCGACGACCTCGCCATTGTCGACGCCAACTCTCACTGCGCCCACCTCAACTACGTCAACCGGGTGGTGACCGGTCTGGGCATCCACACCGTGGTGGATCCCGATTTCCCCGCTTACGACGCCATTCCCGCCGACTGAACCGCGTGCGGCACAGCACCTGCCGGCGGCTTTCGCCGTAGCGTTGTCCGGCGCGATGACCTGACCGCGCCCACGAAGTCCGGAGGTCCGATGAACCCTGATCGCGCGATCACGTTCGATCCGGCTGAGAACAGCCCGATGGACTGCCAGTTCCTGCTGTCGCAGTTGGTGGTGCCCCGCCCCATCGCCATGGTGTCCACGCGCAGCCCGGAGGGCATCGCCAACATCGCCCCGATGAGCTACTACCTGCCCATCACCGGCGACCCGATGCTGATCGGCATCACGATGGGGCTGCGCGAGGACGGCGGCCTGAAGCACACCTACCAGAACGCCATGGCGTCGGGGGAATTCGTGGTGAACGTCACCACCGAGGTCTTCGGTGAGCAGATCGAGGTTGTCGCCGTCGAGGGTCCAGCCGACTCCGACGAGTTCGAGTTGACCGGCTGGACGCCCGTGCCGGCCACGAGGGTCAGTTCGCCGGCCATCGGCGAAGCCCTCGCCCGGCTGGAGTGCGAGGTGCGGCAGGTCGTCGACCTGGGTACGCCGGATCTGCCGTTCGGCGAGGTGCACCTCGTCGTGGCCGAGGTGGTGTGGGCGGCCTACGACGAGGCGATCTGCAACGAGCAGGGCCGCATCGACCCCCTGCGCCTCGGCGCCATCGGGCGGCTGGGCCTGCGAGCGTTCCTGCGCAGCGTCGAGGAGGGCGCCTACGTGCTGCCGCGCATCCCCTGGGCCGAACTCGCCGCCACCCGAGCTGAGGCGTCGAACGAAACCTGACCGGGGCGAGGGCGTCGCCGCACGGCGCGTCAACCGACCTGACGTCCCTCGCCGGCAGGAAGGTCAGAGGCGACGGCGAGGATCGCAGCCGAGGACTCCATGTGCTGCTCGCAGGTCTCCTCATCGTTCATCGGGAGGACGAACAGGTCGAACGAGCCGCGCAGGCCGGCGATCGCGGCGGCGCACTCGGCGGGCGTACCGCTGATTGCATACAGGTCCAGCAGAGACTCCGGCAGATGCTCGGCGGCCTCCTCGAGGCGACCGGCGAGCATGGCGCGGCGCACCCTGGCCGCCCGCAGTTCGTCGAGGCCGACCCGCCGGCGAATGTCGGCGGGCGCGTCGAGGGCCATGTAAGCGAAGTGGCGCAGAGCGCGGCGCCGCTCGGTGTCGTCGTAGGCCAGGTAGGCCGACCAGGCGATGCGAGCCCCACCGTGGCGGATGGCGGAGGCCGCCTCGGGAAGGTCGGCCAGGGCCTTGGCCGACAGGATCACCCAGTCGGCCTCGGAGGCGGCGAACCGCTGGACCCGTGGGCCTCGACCCGCCACGGCCATCGGCACGGTCCCGTCGAACCAGCCCAAGTGGGCGTCGCCGACCCGGCGACCAGTCAGCAGTCGCCGGTTCACGGCAAAGGCATCGGCGAGCGCCGAGAATGGTCGCTCGGGTTCGAGCCCCAGAGGGGTGAGTACCCGGCTGCCGCCCACACCGAGCCCATGCCACACGCGCCCTGGGACCATCTCGGCGAGCGTGGCCACCGCGGCGGCGGTGGTGACGGGATGGCGCGAGAAGGGATTGGTGATGGCCGGACCCACGACCAGCCGATCGGTGGCGGCCAGGATGGCGGTGAGCGCGACGTAGACATCGCGCTCAGTTCCCTCGTCGGCAACGAGGCAGACCTCCGCTCCCAGGTCCTCAGCGAGCTTCGCCAACTCAACGAGTCGCCGAACCGGCTGCGTCGGCTCGAACCACACGCCCCAGGGAATCCGAGGTCCGGTTGCGCTCATCGCTCGACCGGCGGGTTCATCTTGGAGCCCGCGAAGGATCAGTCGCTCTCGGGAGGCAACGTCGCCGTCCCCGAGACCACGGCGCCGGTCCGCCGCACGCGTGCCACCAATCGGCCCGCCTTGAACGTCAGGCGGGTTCCGGGCGCGGCGGCGATGGCCTGACGCGCAGAGCCGGCCGCCACGGCCACGAAGTCGGCGACCGCGCCGGGCCGGGCTCCTGCGGCGGGCAATCCCATCACGTCCCGCGCCCGTCCCGATACCTGCGCCAGCGCCGCGTCGGGGAGCAAGTGACCGGCGGTCACCAGCAGCGAGGCGGTCTCGAAGGGGTCGCCGCGACCCATCAGGTTGAAGGGATCCTGCAGGTTGTCCCCGCCACCGGCCACTCGCACGCCCGCCTCGGCCAGCGCGGCCAGGGCGGTGAGCCCGCGAGGTGGAGCCGTCCGCCGCCCGCGGCCCTGCAGGAACAGGTTGGTCTGCGGAAGGGTCACCACGCCGACGCCGGCCTCGGCCACCAGGGTGGCGATCTCCCGCTGGTCGGCGTCGGGCATCATGCCCAGGCTCACGCAGTGGCTGGCGGTCACCGGATGCGCGAAGCCCCGGTCGAGAATCCCGCGGGCCAGGTCGGCCAGAGTACGCACGTCCGGATCCAGCGTCTCGTCGACGTGCAAGTCCACGGCCAGACCGGCCTCGGCTGCGGCGTCCAGGCAGACCGCCACGCATTCGGCGGGTCGCGGATCCAGAGCGGGGGCTCCGCCCACGAGGTCGGCGCCCGCCGCGAGGGCGGCCGCCAGGGCGCGCCGGTTGCCAGCGCCCTCCGCGCCCGTCAGGGGCACGCCGACCAGTGCCACGAGTTGCAGGTCGACGAGCCTGCGGCAGAGGCGCCGCGCCTCCACGAGGGCCTCCACGCCCCTGGCGCCGATGTCGGCGCCAACATCCACATGACTGCGGATTGCGGTCACGCCGTGCTCAGCGGCGATCTCGGTGGCGCGAAGCGCCCGTGCCAGGGTGTTCTCGCTGCTGATCCTGCCGCGATGCTCGTGCCAGGCTTCGATGGCGCCGATCAGGTCGCCGGTGGCGTTGACCACCACATCGGCCGACAGCGCCTTGTCCAGATGGGCGTGTGGCTCGGCGAGCCCCTCCAGCAGCAGCATCCCCCCGAGGTCGTGGCGCAGAAACTGCTCCTCGTCACGGTCCTGCAGGTCCGCCGGGCTCCGTGCGGCGCTCGACGAGACCTCGTCCACGGCCGCCACCACACCATCGACGACGGTCACATCGACGCGCCGCCCATCAGGCAGCAGCGCGTCGGTCAGGATGCAGGATGCGCCCACCGGCGCCGAGGGTAGCCCGCGCCGGTCGCGGCCCCGCCGCGAACGCCACGGCCAGGTCAATCGGACCCGGCTTGTGGCCAGCGATTGCGCGACTGCCAGAATGTGGCCGTGCAAGTGGTTCTGGTGCTGGCCGACGATCCCGCTGTCGACGACGGTGGGCTGCGACGGGCCGTGGAGGCCGCGCTCGCCACGACCGACCACGCCATCGACGTGATCGATCTGTACGCCGGCGACTTCAACGCCGCCATGACAACCGCCGGGCGGCGGGCCTACCACTCCGGACAGCCCCTCGTGGAGCCCGATGTGGCCGATTTCGGGTCACGGGTGCGAGCCGCGGAGGCGCTGATCTTCGTCTACAGGGCTCGCTGGACGGGTATGCCCCCGCGCCTCAAGGGCTTTGTGGACCGCACCTTCGTCCCGGGTGTCGGCTTCGTCCTCGTGGACGGCAAGCTGCAGCGAGGGCTGGTCGGCGTGCGCCGGTTGGTGGCGATAACCATCCACGACCGCTCCCGATCCGAGGTACTCCGGAGCCGGGACTACGGGCGCCGCATCCTGCTTCGCACGTTCGGACTGATCGTGCATCCGCGCTGCCGGCGACGCAATGTGGCCCTCTACGACACGCGGCCCGAGCGTGCCGCGGCGGCGCGCCGGCGCTTCGCCGCCAAGCTCGACCGCGTTCTGGTGGGCCTGTGAGCACGCTGGTCGTCCTCTGCCACCCCGTGCCGGAGAGCTTCGTGACGGCCGTGGCCGCGCAGGTCGTCGAGACGCTCGACGACGCCGGTGCCGAGCCACGGCTGCTGAACCTGTACGCCGAGGAGTTCTCGCCGACGGCAGCCGGCGCAGCGGTCGTCGAGGCACACGGCGAGGAACTGCGCAACGCGAACGCGCTGGTGCTCGTGTACCCCACCTGGTGGAGTGGCCTGCCGGCGATGCTCGCCGGCTGGCTGGAGCAGGTCGTGGCCGGCGGCTCGACGCCGCGGCCGGGCAGACCCGAGACGACCGCATCCAGTCGCGAGCTGCTGGCGAACCTCCGTTACGTGGCTGCGGTCACCACGCACGGGTCCTCGAAGTACGTGAACGCCGTGCAGGGCGAGGCGGGCCTGCACTTCATGCGGCACAGCATGCACCCGCTCTGCCCGGCCGACTGCCGGCTCGTCTGGCTGGCCTTCTACGGCTCCGACATCTCGAGCATGGCAGACCGGCGTGCATTCCTCGCCCGCGTCGACCGTCGCCTGCGCAAACTCGCCTAACGCTTCCCTGCGCCGACTTCCGCCAGGAGCCGGCGCACCACGAACGGGACGATGCCGCCGTGGCGCCAGTAGGTCGCCTCGGCATCACTGTCGAGGCGCACCGTCAACGGGAACCGTCGCTCGGCACCGCCCGTTGAGATTGCGACCAGCATGGCCGCCCCACCGGGAGCCGGACCCCCCTGCAGTCCGGTGATGTCGTAGCTCTCGGTGCCGTCGAGCCCTGCCGAACGCCAGCCTTGCCCGCTGGCGAACTCAAGCGGCAGGACGCCCATGCCGACCAGGTTCTGGCGGTGCAGCCGCTCGAAGCTCTCCGCCACAACCGCCCGTACGCCCAGGAGCGCCGTGCCCTTGGCCGCCCAGTCTCGCGACGACCCCGCGCCGTAGCCGGAGCCCGCCAGCACCACCAGAGGTGTCGCCTCGCGGCGGTAGCGCTCGGCGGCCTCGTAGATCGCCATGACCTCGCCGCCGGGCTGGTGGGTCGTCCAACCCCCTTCCCGGTCGCCGGCGAGATGGTTCAGCAGCCGAGGGTTGGCGAAGGTCGCACGCACCATCACGTCGTGGTTGCCCCGTCGCGCGCCCAGGATGTTGAACTGCTCGGGTGCAACGCCGCGTTCGAGGAGGTGGCGGCCCGCCGGGCTGTCCGGATGGATCAGCCCTGCGGGCGAGATGTGGTCGGTCGTGATGGCGTCGCCGAGCAGCAGCAGGCAGCGGGCAGCCCGGATGTCGGTGGTCGGCAGCGGCTCGGGCGTGACCGTGTCACAGAAGGGGGGCTCGTTGATGTATGTGGAGTCCGGATCCCAGGAGGGCAGGACCGATGGCTCACCACCCTGCGAGAGCCAGCGCCGATCGCCGCTGAAGATGTCCTCGCCGCGGGCGGCGAACAGTTCAGGGGCCAGAACCTGGTCGACCTCCCGGCGGATCTCGCCGTCGTCGGGCCAGAGTTCGGCCAGCAGCACCGGCACCCCGTCGGCGTCGAGCGCGATCGGCTCCGACGTCAGATCGATGTCGACCGTTCCGGCGAGGGCGTACGCCACGACGAGGGCGGGCGAGGCCAGATAGCCCAGCCGGCACTGCGGGTGGATGCGTCCCTCGAAGTTCCGGTTCCCCGAGAGGACGGCGGCGACCGACAGGTCATGGTGCTCGACGGCTGCCGCCACCGGCGCGCCCAGCGGCCCGGAACCGCCGGCGCAGGTGGTGCAACCGAAGCCCACGATGGCAAAGCCGAGCTTCTCGAGATGGCGCAGGAGTCCCGACCGCTCCAGGTAGTCCGCCACGACCGGTGACCCGGGCGCCAGGCTGGTCTTCACGTGAGAGGGCGTCGCCAGTCCGCGCTCGACCGCGTTGCGGGCCAGCAGTCCCGCGCCGATCATCACCGCCGGATTGGACGTATTGGTGCAGCTCGTGATGGCGGCGATGACCACGTCGCCGTCGCGGACCCCGGCTGTGGCGGATGCGCCGGAGGGCCTCGGACCGGCACCGCCGGGTTCGCCGGAGTCCGCACCCGCCGCCCCGGTCGAGGCTGCCAGGCCGCGCTCGGCCAGCGCCGCGGCGAGCGACTCCGGGACCTCTCGCAACGTCAGGGTCTGGGTGGGCCGCGAGGGTCCCGCCACCGTCGCCGCCACAGCGCCCAGGTCGAACGGCATCACCCTGCTGAAGGCCGGAGCCGGGTCGTCGGGCGTCCGGAACAGCCCCTGAGCCTTGCAGTAGCGCTCGACGAGGTCGATGTGCGCCGGGGGTCGCGCCGTCCGGCGCAGGTAGTGGAGCGTCTCGGCGTCCGGGGCGAAATATCCGATCGTGGCCCCGTACTCGGGAGCCATGTTGGCGACCGTGGCCCGGTCCTCGAGGCTCAGGAAGTCCAGGCCGGCACCGAAGAACTCCACGAAGGCGCCAACGACACCCTCATCCCTGAGTGCCCGCGCCACTGCCAGCACCAAGTCGGTGGCGGTGACGCCCGCGGCGGGTCGCCCTGTCAGCCGCACGCCTACGACCTCGGGCACGACCAGGTCGATCGGCTCGCCGAGCATCACGGTCTCGGCCTCGATGCCGCCGACGCCCCAGCCCAGCACACCCAGCCCGCCGATCATCGTGGTGTGCGAATCGGTGCCCACCACGGTGTCGGGCCGGACAACCGCATCGCCGCCGGCCCGATCCACCGACACGACCGAGGCCAGGAACTCCATGTTCACCTGATGCACGATGCCCCTGCCCGGCGGCACCACCCGCAGGTTGGCGAAGGCCTGCTCGGCCCAGCGTGCGAAACCGAAACGCTCCGCGTTCCGCTCGTACTCGAGGGCCAGGTTGGCCGCGTGGGCACCCGGTGCACCCGCCACGTCCACCTGTAGCGAATGGTCGATCACCAGATCGGTCGGCGTGTTGAGATCCACCCGCTCGGGGTCGCCGCCGGCTCGCTGGACGGCACTGCGCACCGCAGCCACGCCCAGCAGAGCCGGAATGCCCGTGAAGTCCTGCAGGACCATCCGGCCGGGACGGAACGCCACCGAGCCTCCCCCGGTGTCCGGCTCGGCCCAAGCCGCCAGCGCCATGACATCGGCCGCCGTCCCCTCCGGCGATTCGCCGTTGGCCAAGCTCTCCTCGGCATACCGCAGCGCGCCCTCCAGCAGCACCTTGATGCTCACCGGCAGCCGGCTCACGGCGCCGAGCCCGAGTTCTTCGAGGCGGCTCAGGCGGTAGTAGCGAAGCGCACCGGTGGCGGTGCGGAGCGCGGCCTCCGATCCGAAGGCGCTCAATGGGACGATCCCGGAAGGAACCAGGCCTGGCCGTCAAGGTACGCCTGGGGTACCTGCACTGCGCCCCGCATGATCTCCCTCGCCGTGCGATCCATGGTGAGGCCCGCCACCCGCCACGTACCGGACAAGCAGTCCGCGGTCACGTTCAGGGCGAGCACCCCGGCGGGATGCCCGAGGCGGACCTCCCGCGACGGCGTTGGCGCCCCGGCCGCTGCGCGAGTGGTCCGGGATGATCCGGCGGCAACCTCCGCCACGACGCTGCCGTCCATGGCGGTCGCGGCCGCGCAGGCCATCGCACCGGTCATCGCCAGGGTCCGGTGAGTGCGGCCCATCGAGATCAGGCGCACGACCAGGTCCACGTCATCCGCAGGCACATCGGTGTCGCTCGTGGTCCGGTAGGCCGCCGGGGAGCCCACCACCGCCACCTTCGGCACCGTCCGGTGCCGGCGGGCGGCTTCGGTTGGCGATTCGGCCATGCCGATGCGCACCGCTGCTTCGCAGCGAATCCACTCGAGGCGCTCCTGTACGGCGGCATCGGCGTCGAGTGCCGTTGGAAGGGCGGTGGCGGCCGCGGGTGCCCCCAGAGCGTCGGCCGCCACGAACACGGCGGGATTGCCGACATCGATGATCGACACCGGGACGGCGCCGCATCCCGGCACGTCGACACTCTCGCGGACCAGCCCGGTAGGCAGTGCACCTCGCCCGATCGAGCCGTCCGGCTCGAGGTATTCGAGGGTCAGCCGTGCCCCGGTGCCGGGCACCCCTCCGATGGCGAACGCGCCCGACGGGTCGTACCTGCCCGCGCGTAACGGCACCCGGGTGCGGAAGCGCTGGCCGGTATTGAGGCTCAGCACCTCGACATCCACCGCAGCGCGAGTCTCCGTGGGGCCGGGACCGGGATCCCGTCCCCGGATCGAGTCCGGGACGGGATCCCGGATCGGGGTCCGGGACATGCCTTCGCCGGGTTGACGGGAGGTGGCGTCTCCGAGCACGCCGATGGCAACGAGGCCCTCGTTGACGGCGAACGGGGCGATGGCGGCCGATATGTTCCCGCAGTTGCCGGCGAAGTCCACACTCGGCTCGGCCACCTCCACCTGTGCGAAGCGGAACGCCACATCGGCTCCGCTGCCCGCCGGGGCAGGGCCCACGATGGCGGCCTTGCTGAGCGAGGAGATCCCGCCGCCGAGACCGTCGATCTGGCGCCCGTCGGGGTCGGGACTGCCCAGCGCCGCCAGGATGATCGCCTCGACCTGCCATGGCTCGTAGGTGGCCAGATCCTCTGCCCGGAACAGAACGGCGCGGCTCGTGCCTCCCCGCCAGAACGACGCGGGGACGGGCCGGTCCACGCTCAGCCCGCCGGGTACGGGCGCGGCGGCGACCCCTCGTACTGAGCGCGGGGCCTGATCAGGCGGTTGTTGGCGTACTGCTCGAGAACGTGCGCCGTCCATCCCGCCACCCGGCTGCAGACGATGAAACTCGTGAACATGCTGAGTGGGAAGCCGAGGTGATACAGCACCAGCGCCGAGTAGTAGTCCACGTTGGCGTTGAGCCGCTTGCGCGCGTGCAACTCCGACTCCAGCGCGCTGGCCACGGCGTGCCAGTGCGGCTCACCCGCCTCGTCGCCGAGTTCGGAGGCGAGGCGGTCCATGGCGATCGCCCGCGGGTCGCGGGTCCGGTACACACGGTGGCCGAATCCCGGGACCTTGCGCCTCGCCGCCAGCGCCGCCTCCACGAACGGTGTCACCCCGTCGGGTTCGCCGATCTCGGAGAAGACCGCCATGGCGTCGTCCACGGCACCCCCGTGCAGCGCTCCCTTGACGGCCCCGATGCCCGACACCATCGCCGAGTAATAGTCCGAGAGCGTCCCCACGGTCGTGCGGGCTGCGAAGGTTGAGGCGTTCAACTCGTGCTCGGCGTACGTGTTGAGGAGGGCATTCAGGGCACCGGCTTCGTTCTCCGACGGCCGCTGTCCCGTGAGCATCCAGCAGAAGTTCGCGGCGTGGTCGAGGCTTGAATCGGGCGCGATCGGCTCCTTGCCCTGCAGGTAACGCGACATGGCGGCAACCATCGTCGGCAGGAGTCCCACCAGCCTTGCGGCCTTGGCCACCACGGCCTCCCGCGAGATGTCGTCGGCGGTCGGATCCTCGGCGCCCACCAGCGACACGGTCGTGCGCAGCACCGCCATCGGGTTCGCGCTCTCGATGGGCGCGGCCGCCAGGAGCGCCGCCACGGAGTCGCTCAGGTCACGGTGAGACGCCACCTCGGCGGCGAACGCCGAACTCTCGGTTCGGTCCGGCCAATCGCCGTGCCACAGCAGCCAGGTGACGTCACAGAACGAGGCATCGGTCACGAAGTCGCGTATGTCGTAACCCCTGTAGGTCAGGACGCCGCCGGGACCGTCGATGGAGCAGACCGCGGAGTAGCAGGCCAGCACGCCTTCGAGACCGGAGGTGACCTGCGGTGGGCTGTCCTCACTCATCGGTGACCTCCTGTGGTCGGCCGGCTCGGAACCTACGGCCTCGCCGTACTCAGCCCAGCTTGAACGGGTCGCGTGTGGCACCGGACATCTCCACCCACACGGCCTTGGTGTGCAGGAACTCGCGCAGGCCCTCCAGCCCGTTCTCACGGCCGTGACCGCTCATCTTGTATCCGCCGAACGGAACGTCGTAGTTGACGGTCCGGTAGGCGTTGACCCAGACGGTGCCGGCCTGCAGCCGCGGGACCATCCGGTGCACCCGCTGCACATCGCGGGTCCAGACGCCCGCCGCCAGGCCGAACGGCGAGTCGTTGGCGATGCTCAGCGCCTCGGCCTCACCGTCGAACGGGATGACCGACAGCACCGGCCCGAAGATCTCCTCGCGGGCGATCCGCATGGAGTTGTCGACACCGACGAAGACAGTGGGTTCCACGAACAGACCGTCGCCGAAGCGTTCGGGGCGGCGCCCCCCCGTGGCCAGGTCCGCACCCTCGGCGGTGCCGACGTCGATGTAACCCATGACCTTGTCCCACTGGGCGGCGAAGGCCAGAGGCCCCATCTCGGTGGCCATGTCCATCGGGTTCCCGAGAACGATCTCCCGGGCCCGGTCCACCACTCGTTCCACCAACTCCTCATGCACCGAGCGTTCGACGAGCAGGCGCGACCCGGCGATGCAGGTCTGCCCGCAGGCGGCGAAGATCCCCGCCACGACGCCGTTCGCGGCAGCCTCGAGGTCGGCGTCGGCGAACACGATGTTCGGCGATTTGCCTCCCAGTTCCAGCGACACCCGGGCCAGATGCTCCGCGGCCGCCTTGGCGACGCGAATCCCGGTTGCGACCGACCCGGTGAATGACACCTTGTCGACGCCGGGATGCGACACCAGCGGTTCGCCCACCCCGGGACCGTCGCCGGTGACCACGTTGAACACCCCGTCGGGAACGCCCGCGGCGGCCACGATGTCGGCGAAGCGAAGCGCCGAGACGGAGGTGTGCTCCGAGGGTTTGAGGACGAAGGTGCACCCCGCTGCCAGCGCCGGCGCCAGCTTGTACGCCAGGAGCATGAGCGGCGAGTTCCATGCCGTGATGGCACCGACGACGCCGACGGGCTCGAACAACTGGTAGACGAAGAAGTTGGTCTTGGCGGAGTCCAGGACCTCGCCGCCGATCTTGTCGGCGGCACCGGCGAAGTAGTCGTAGAACTCCGGCAGCAGCGCCGCCTGCCCCGCCATCTCGCGCAGCAGCTTGCCGTTGTCGCGCACCTCGATGACGGCCAATTCCTCGGCGTGCTCCTCGAGCAGCCGCGCCAGACGCCGCATGATCCTGGCTCGCTCCACACCCGCCAACCGCGGCCAGGGCCCCTCGTCGAAGGCGGCGCGCGCCGCGGCGACGGCGCGGTCCACGTCGGCGGCGCCGGCCTCGGGCACCTGCGCCCACGCCTGGCCGCTGTAGGGATCGATGGAGTCGAAGGTGCGCCCGGAGAGCGCCTCGACCCACTCACCGCCGATGAACATGCGCGGCGGGCCGCTGGGAGATGGATCGGTGCCGGCCTTCGCCGCAGTCATGGTCATACCGTGCCCTCCAGGTCGGCTCTCAGCGGTATCCCCCTGTCCGCACCGCTTCCAAGCCTACGGCCAGCAGGAGGAGCAGGCCTTCCACAACGTACTGGTAGAAGGTCGGCCAGCCGGCCAGGGTCATGCCGTTCTCCAGCACTCCCAGGACGATCACGCCGAGGATCGTGCCGCCCATAGTGCCGGTGCCCCCCATGAGGCCGACCCCGCCCAGAATCACCGCTGTGATGACAGTCAGGATCAGAGTGCCGGGCACGCTGGCCGCCCCCGATCCGCCCAGCGTGGACGACAGCACCCAGCCACCGGTTGCCGCGCAGGCGCCGCTGAAGACGAGGTACATCATCCGCAGCCGGTCCACCGGGAGGGCGACAGAGCGCCCCGCCGAGGCGTTCCCGCCCACGGCGTAGGTGTAGAGACCGAAGCGGGTCTTGGCGAGCAACACCCAGCCGGCGGCGGCGAAGAGCACGGCGAAGACCAGCGGCAGGGGGATCCCCACGAGGTCGTTCTTCATGACCCCGTAGGCCGCGTCGGTGGTCTGGCGCAGGTTTCCGGCGATGCCGGCGCCACCGTCCACGACGAACGCCAGCCCGTAGGCGATGCCCAGCATGCCCAGCGTCGCCACCAGCGGGTTGACCCGCAGCTTCACCACCACGAAGCCGTTGACGAGCCCCGCGCCGAAGCCCGAGGCGATGGCCGCCAGGATGGCGAGGGACGCCGGATAGCCGGCTATGACGATCTGTGTGCCGATCGTTCCCGACAGGGCCATGACCGAGGCGCCCGAGATGTCGAGGGCACCGGAGATGAGCCCGAACGTGGCGCCGGTGGCGACGATCATGAGGACCGCCGTGGCCCGGCCGGTGTTCAACAGGTTCGTGGTGGATAGGAAGCGGGGCGCCGCGATGCTGAACACCACGAACTCCGCCACGATGACCGCGCCCAGCGTGACCCACGTCAACTTCCCGGAGAACACCAGGTCGCGCAGGCGCTGCGACCAGACCGACGTCTCGGTGGGGGGATCTTCGGGTACGACGGCGGTCATCGGAACCCGCCCTTGGGACGCTGGTCGAACGCAACGGCCAGGATCATGGCGGTACCCACGACGATCAGGACGATCTGGGGTCGCACCGCCATCTGGACGAGGCCGTTGTCGAGGGCGCTCACGAACACCACGCCGATGAAGGTGCCGACGACCGAACCCCGACCACCAGTGAGGCTGGCGCCGCCCAGGAAGACCGCAGTGGCGACGTAGAGCTCCCAGTTGCGTGCCGAGTTGGGGGCGATGGCGCCGAGGTCCGACGCCAGCAGTACGCCGGCGATCCCCGTGTAGAGACCGGCCACGGTGTACATCCCCAGGCGGAACCGGTCGACGTTCATGGCGGCCTGCCGGGCCGCGTCGGGATTGCCGCCCACGGCGAACAGGTGGCGCCCTGCCTTGGTGGTGTGCAGCAGGACGACGGACAGCACGGCGGTGGCAATCAGGAAGAACACCGGCACCGGAACGCCGCCCACGTTCTCTCGGGCGAAGCGGAACCCGTCATCACGGAGTTGCGTCGAGCGCCCGTCGGTGATGATGAACGCCACACCGAGGAGGGCGAAGAGCATCGCCAGGGTCGCAATGAGCGGGTTGATGCGGAACTGGGTGACGATGAACCCGTTCACGAACCCGATGGCGACGCCCACCACCACCCCGATCACGAACGCCAGCACGAGCGGGACGCCGGCCTCGAACAGCTTCCCGGAGGTGACCCCGACCACCGCCATCCCCGAGCCGATCGAGAGATCGAGCCCTCCTCCGATCAGGACGAGCGTGAAACCGGTCGCCACGATGAAGGTGACGGCGCTGAACCGCAGGATGGTGAGGACGTTCTGACTGGTGAGGAAGAAATCGAGGCGCGAGGTGAAGTACGTGCCCAGCAGGATGAGGGCGATCAGCAGCAGGACGTGTTGGCCCAGCAGGAGGCGGCGCGCCCGCGCCGCGGCCTGGGCGCGACTGTCGAGGGGAGCGCCCGGCGGGGTGGCGGTGGTGGTCACGCCTGCCCGGTCGCCGCCGGAGCGCCGGCCACGATGAGGTTGACGCACTCCTCCACCGACGTGCTGCGGGCGTCGAGCGTCGCCACGTGCTCGCCCCGCTTCATGACCATGACCCGATCGGCGAGGTCCAGAACCTCGGGGATGCGATGGCTGATGATCATGATCGAGAGGCCGTCGCCGCGGATGTCCCGGATCAACTCGGTCACCGTGGCCGACTCGGTGGCCCCGAGTGCCGCCGACGGCTCATCCATCAGCAGGATGTGGTTGTTCTCCTCGAACGCCACTGCCCGGGCGATGGCCACCATCTGTCGCTGCCCGCCCGAAAGGACGCCGACCGGAAGCCTCGTGGACCCGATCATGATATTGAGCCGTTGGAGTAGGGCGGCGGCCTCGCGGTGCATTCGGCGCCGTTCCAGGAATCCCAGCAGGCTCGGCAGCCCGCGCGTGGGCTCGCGCCCGATGAAGACGTTGGCGGCCACGTCCAGATTGTCGAACAGCGCCAGGTCCTGGTAGATCATCTCGATCCCGAGGCGACGGGAATCCTGGGCGGTGGTGATCTCGACGGGCTCGCCGTTCATGAGGATCTGGCCGCTGTCGGGACTCACGGTGCCGGCGATGATCTTCATGAGGGTGGACTTGCCGGCACCGTTGTCGCCGACGATCCCCAGGATCTCGTTGCGCTGCAGATCCACGTCCACCTCGTGCACCGCCCGGACATGGCCGAAGCTGCGGCAGATCCCCCGCAGCTGCAGCAGCGGCGCTCCGTTCGATCCGTTGCCGTTCGGGGTTGCGCGTTCGTTCACTCGAATCACTCTCCCGGTGGGTTGTGGGGCGGGCCGGCGACAACCGCCCCGCTGGCTCCAAGCTGGTAATCGTCGGCTGCCGGCGGCGCGAACTCCAGGTCGAAAACGAAGCCCAGTTCGCTGTCCAGGTTGACCCGCACCACGTCGTCGGTGGTGTTGGCGGTCGCCGGGTCGACGCGCTGCGTCACGTAGGCGAAGTCCACGTAGGCGCCGAGCGGGTAGGCGTAGCGCACCCAGATGCCGCGATGGATCACCACACCGGTCCCGCCGGTGATCAGGAACGCACGGGCCGCATCGACATCGGGACGGCCGTCGAGGTCCGGAACGACCACGAGGGCGGCCGGATGCATCCCGAGCGTGATGAGCGTGATGGTGCTCGCCGGATGCTTCTGCACGAACTCGCACCGGTTGCCCCGGTAGTAGTAGCGCAGCGAGCACATGAACGCCCTGCCCGGGAACTCCAACTCCTTCTGGACCCAGAGGTAGCCCAGATTGTTGGCTGCCCTGTTGAGATTCGGCGAGTCGGCGGTCTCGGGGGCGATGACGGCGCCGAACGGCTCGAAGGCGGTCCTGTCGAGGTGTTCCACCGGCAGGCGGCGGACACTGACGGGGTCGGTGCTCATGATTCGGTCGGATCGAGGGACGGCCGCACGGGCCGGCCGCTGCGGATGGATTCCTTGAGCGCGAACAGCGTGCTCATGCTGCGCAGGATGTCCGCGCCGGTGGCCCACGGCTCCCCACCGGTGGCGATGCACTGCAGCACATCGGCGCGCGTCGCCAAGTACGAGTCCGGCGACAGCGTGTACTGCAGCGGCAACTCCAGTGCCGAGCCCCTCGGCTCGTGCGGCCCGAACCGCAGTTCCGCGCGCACCAGCCGGGCCGGGCCGGGCAGTTCCTGATCCTGGATGCCGTCGACCCCTGCCCGCTCACCCACGGCGAACATCTCGAAGCGGCGCCGGTGGCGGGTGGCGAAGTCGTACAGGATCGTGGCGTTGGCGCCGCTCGCGAAGCTGAAAACCCCAGAGAGCACCGAGCCGACGCCGTCGACACGGCGCGACCAGTTGCCGTAGACCTCTTGGGGCGCCTCGCCGAACCACGACTGCAGCACGTCCACCGCGTGGATGCACACGTCGTGGACGGCGTCGAAGGCGTTGGTGTGCTGGCGCCCGATCCCCGAGTGATAGTTGATCCCCGCCGAGATGAGAGGCCCCAGCGAGCCGGCCAGGATGAGGGCGCGGCAGCCGTAGAAGGCCGGGGCATAGCGGGTGTTGAAGTCCACGCCGAAGGTGATTCCGCCCTCACGTGCGTGCCCCACCATGTCCTGACACTGCTGCCACGTCTCGGCCACCGGCTTGGCGATGATGACACCGATGCCTCGGCGTGCGGCCTCGGCCACCACTTCGACGCGCAGGGGCGAGAGGCCGACGTCCCAACGGATGTTGATGTCGAGGAGGTCCAGGTCGACGGCGTCGATCATCGAGCGGTAGTCGTCGAAGGTGTATTCCACGCCCCAGGTCTCGCGGATCGCCTTGGCGGCGACCGGGTCGGGGTCGCAGGCGGCAACGGGTTGGAGGCCGGCCGCCCGGTAAGCGGGCATGACGCCGCTGTGCACGATGCGACCGGCCCCCACGAGACCGATCCGCAGATCGCGGGGGATCTCCCTGCGTAATGGCGGCGGTACGAGGTCCAGGGCCGCGACGGGGCCCAGATCGACGGGGGGGATGTCCGAGCTCATGTCGATCTGCGGTGCCATGTCCCTCTCAATCCTCCTCGGCGCCCCTCAGCAGCCTCGCCCCCGCACCCCTCAGCAGGGGAGTCAGGAAGCGGCCCGCCTCGCGCACGCCCTCCTCGTAGGTCTGGTAAGGGTCCTCGTTCTCGATGCTCACGTAACCGTCGTAGCCGGCGGCCGCCAGGGCGTCCACGAGCGCCCCCCAGAAGACGGCGTCGTGTGCTCGTCCGATCGTCCGGTAACGCCAGGCCCGCGCCGAAGGGTCATCGAACGGCCGCTGGTCCAGGACACCGGCGAGAGCCAGTTCCTCGGGCACCATCTCGGTGTCCTTGAGCTGCACGTGATGGACCGCCTCGCCGAGGACCTCCACGACCCGGACCGGGTCCATCTGCTGCCAGAACAGATGGCTGGGATCGACGTTGGCGCCGATCATGGGCCCGACCGCCTCCCGCATGCGCAGCAGCGTGGGCACGTTGTACACGAGGTGGATCGGATGGAGTTCGAAGGCGATGCGGCGCACACCGCAGCGCTCGGCCAGATCCGCCATCTCCGACCACAAGGCGATCCCCTCAGACCACTGGCGTTCCAACAGTGCCACGCTGTCCTCGGGCCACGGATAGAAGACCCAATTGACGGTGGATGAGCCGTCCCCGTCGCCGGTCGTGCCCGACATCGTCACGATTTTTTCGACGCCAAGGAGTTCGGCCAGCCGGAACGTGTCCTCGATGAGCCGGCGGTGCTCGGGCCCCCGCAGCGGGTGCAAGGGCATTCCGGCGCAGTTGAGTGCGGAGATCTCCAGGCCTCGGCTGGCGAACGCCTCGGAGAACATCGCCCGGCTGCGGTCGCTCTCGAGCAGGTGGCGAACACCCGAAGGCTGCCCGGCCTGGGTGACCTCGATCCCCCTCGCCCCGATCTCCGCCGCGATGTCGAGGCGAGCCTCGAACTCGGCCCGGGTGGAGACGGGGCTCATCCAGGCCGGGCCGGCGTGCTCGGGCTTGGTCTCATCCGGCCGGCCGCTCGTGGCGGTGAACATCCGGACGATGAGCCCCAGGGCGGGGCCACGCGAGCGCCCGGCACCCCTCACCGCGTCAATCCATCCATGCGGGTCAACCTCGTCGCCTTCCGGGGGAACCTCTGGAGCCCCGCCCGCGGTCTCGCGAGGACAGTAACCGAGGCGGGATCGTGCGCTTGCCCGAAGGCTCCGGGTGCGTCCGCCGGCCTGCGATGCCGCGGACGCACCCGGTCTACGTACCTACGAGGCCCTCAGCCCTCCGGATACCACTCGTCGATGTTGCTGGCGTCGATGGGCACGTGGGTGACGTGGTTCACCCGCTGGGGAGTACCGCCGTCGAGGATGTCGGCGATGATCGGGCGCAGGAACTCGCCGTAGCGGTCCGGGAAGTAGCCGATCGACATGATGAACGGTGAGTCCGGATCGCGGATCTCCGCCAGCGCGTCCGAGGCGCCGCCGTTGGACAGCACCACACCGGCGTCCAGCCGGCCGAGTTGCTCCATGGCCGCCACCACGGCGACGCCGGCGAGGTCGTTGGTCGTGGCGATGAACAGCAGGTTCTTCGCGTCCGGGTTGGCGTTCAGGTACGCCGCCGCAGCGGCCTGCGTCTCCGAACCCTCCAGCACGACGTCGTTGAGGGTGATGGTGTCCATCGTCCACTCCGGGAACGTCTGGGAGATCACGTCCATGGCAACGACCAGGCGCGCCTTGGTCTCGTCGGGCCAGGTGCTCTGGAAGATGCCGAAGATGCCGTCGACGTTGCCGCCCCAGTTGCTATTGATGTAGTCGAGGGCGTACTCGCCCATCTGCTGGCCCGCCGACTCGCCGTGGGCACCGAACCAGTACACGTCATCAGCCGGTGCGGGGATCGGACCGTCGATGAAGATCATCGGGATCTCCGCCTCGGCCATCTTCTCCAGCGTGGCCTCGTAGTTGGTGATGCCGCCGTCGAAGTTGAGGTAGACGTCCACCTCGCGGGTGATCATGGCGTCGGCGTTGGCCAGCATCTTGTTGGCGTCCAGGTCGTGGTCGAGGGCGTACAGCTCCCAACCCGCATCGGCAGTCTCCGCGGTCACGCCGTTCTCGACGTCGTTGCAGAACTCGCAACCGGTCCGCAGGATGTTGGCGAATCCGACCGTCTTCTCGTCGTCATCGCCCCCGCAGGCGGCCGCGATCAGTACGACGGCCACAATGAGGGCCAGCAGGCCCGACAGTTTCTTCACGAGACTCCCCCATGATTCGGCGCCCGGCTGATCCGGGCAATGCTCCAACTGTACGAAACGGCGCAGGCCCGCGCTAATGGCACCGGCCGGACGGGGCACTCAGGCGACGGCCTCCAGGTGGCCGCTTTGGGCGCTGCGGTAGGCGGCTTCGATGATCTCCACCGTCCGGACGCCCAACTCGCCGGGCGAGTTATTCGGGGCGTCGGTGCCCCGGGCAAGGGCGACCAGCGCGTCGATCGGCCCGGCGCAGTCGTAGGCCCCCGCCTCGGACGCCAGCGGAACGGTCAACTCCCCCTCGTCGACGCGGTAGCGGGTCAGCAACTCGCGGTTCAGGTCGACCGTGAGTTGGCCCTCGGAGCCGATGACCTGCACGACCAGGTAGTGCTTGCCGGCGTTGACGGCCAGGTGCGCCGAGGCGCCCGAGACGCTGCCGATGGCACCGCTCGTGAACCGCACCGAGATGCTGTCGTGGAACTCCACCTGCGTGCCCTGTGGTGACGCCATCATGGCGAACACCTCGGCACCGCGCAGCCCGGTGAGCCAGAGCCCCAGGCCGAGTGCATGGCTGAGCTGCGCCTGGGCGTACCCCCCTCCGGAGATCGCCGGATCGGTCAGCGTCTCGGGGCGGGGCGTCAGTTCGGGAACCTGCTCGCCGCTGACGATCTCGCCGGCGGTCTGGTCGGCCGCGAACGACGGCTGGCGCCCGACGAGGGCCTCGCGGGTGGTGGAGGACATCACAATCGAGACATGCTCGATCTCGCCCACTCCCCCGTCCCGGTCCATCAGCTCCTTCGCCCGGATGACGATGTCCTTGTAGTGCCATCCGAGGGCGATGAGCAGGTGGCGATCGGCGGCGTCGGCGGTGGCAGCAAGATCGCGGGCCTCTTCGGGGTGCAGGGTGAAGGGCTTCTCCACGAGCACGTGGGCGCCGGCCTCGAGCGCGGCCTTGGCCTGCTCGTGGTGCCAGCGCACGGGGCTGGCGACCACCACGATGTCCGGATTGGCCTCCAGGACGCCCTCATAGTGGGTGTGCGCCGAGGCGAACCCGAAACGGGCCCGCACGCTCTCGGCCATCTCCGGGTCCCGACGGTTGACGGCCACGAAGTCCACCGTGTCTCGGTGGTGCTGGAGGCGGGGCAGGTGCGACGCCACGCTCCAGGCTCCGGCTCCGATCACGCCGAGTCGCAGCTTGCTCATGGATCGTCCCGTCCCATCCGCAGTGCTACCGGCCGGGCCCACGAACCGCCGTCAGCGCCCTGTAGAGGTCGTGGTAGCGCGCCAGCTTCGCACGGTGCCGCCTGCCGGCGGACTCCTCGGGCTCGTAGCGCCGACTCGGAGGGAGACCCCAACCATCGCCGGCGCTGAGGCCAGTGGCGGCACCGGCGATGAGTGCCGCCCCGACGGCCGCGGCGTCCGCACTGGCGGTCGAGTCCACGGGGATGCCGAGCACGTCAGCGACGATCTGCATCCAGACCGCCGAGCGCGATCCGCCGCCGACAGCGCGGAGCGACGTCACCGGCGCGCCCGCCGCCGCGAACCGCTGGGCCATCACCGCGGTCTCCAGGGCCACACCCTCCAGCAGGGCACGGACGATGTGGTGCCGCTCGGTGGCGAACGTCAGGCCGATGAGCGCGGCTGTCGCCTGCGGGTCGTCGAAGGCGGTGCGCGAGCCGGCGAAGTGCGGCAGGACAATCAGGTCGGTCTCGACATCGGCCACACCGGCGACGATCCGGTCGTAGAACCCGTCCTCGGTACCGGCGCCCTCCGGCACTGCCACGTCCACGGCGCCGAACCGATCGCGATACCAGCGCAGGACCGCACCCCCGGCGGGGGTTCCGGCGATTGCGAGCCGCGTTCCCGCCTCCAGGTACGGCACCGTCGGCACCGAGGACGGCGCCGGCCGGTCGGTACGCAATACAGCCGCCAACACCGCGACGGTCCCGAGCGACAGCATGGCGCACGCATCGGCCCCCGCGGCGATCCCGGCGCCGCGGGCGGCGCAGACCTGATCCAACCCCCCGGCCACCAGCAGTGCGCCGTCGGCGAGCCCCAGGTCGCGGGCCTGGCGCGCCGCGACGGCGCCGACGACCGTGCCGGTGGGAACCGGAGCCGGGAGCTTTCGAACATCCACCCCGGCAGCGTCGAGGATCTCCGCCGACCAGCAAGCACCGGCGGCATCGAAGGCGAGAGTCCGCGTCGCCATCGTGTGGTCGATGACGGGCGGAAGTCCCAGGCGGACGGCGCAGAGGTCGCCGAAGCAGGCGAGGGTTGCGGCGCGGCGGTAGGTCTCGGGCGTCTCGGTGGCGATCCAGCGCCACTTGGCGACCGAGTAGTGCGGCTGCGGCGCCACGCCGCACACGGCGGTGAGCCGCTCCGTCCCAACGGCGGCGACCAGCTCCTCGAAACAGGCGCCGGCTCGGCCGTCGAAGGAGACGATCGTCGGGGCCAGTGCCTCACCGGACGCGTCGATGGGCGTCACCGCTTCGCCGAGAGTGGCGAACGCCAGAGCCCGCGGCGGTTCGGCCACGGCCGCGGCGACCTCCCGGATGGTGGCACAGACCGTCTCCCAGACGCCGTCGGGGTCCAGCTCGGCCCATCCTGGCCGCGGCGTCGCCAGGGGATACTCGCGGTACGCGGTCGCCCGCACCGACCCGTCGAGTCCCACCGCGGCGGCCTTGCACCCGGTCGTGCCGACATCGACGCCTAGGAGCGTCACCGGCCCACCGCTTCCTGGAGGATCCCGGCGGTCCCGCCGCCGGCGTCCGAACCCGCGGCGACGCCGGTGAGGGTCATCAGGTGCGGGGAGGGCCCTCTGGAACCGGGCCGTTCATCCCCTCAGGCCACGATCATGTCGGCGCCGACGCGCTCGAGCGTCTGGGGATCGCCGACCCGCAGGGCGAGATGCATGACCTGCGCGTTGAACTCGATCCCGATGGTGCGCTCGGCGGCGTTCTCCACGGTGTCGGCCACGACCAGCAGGCCGTGGTTCTGCCAGACCACGCCGTGTCGCTCACCCATGATTTCCAGCATCTCGGCGACGAACGCCTCGTCGCGGCGGTGGCGGAACGGCATGATGGGGATGCTGCCGTTGGCCGACTTCAGGCCGGTCGTGGTCACCGGCAGGATGTCCCGGTTCAAGGCTCCGAACGCGTTCACGTACGGCGGCTCGGTGTGCAGCACGGCAAAGACCTCCGGGCGCGCCGCGTAGACGCCCACGTGCAGGAGCGCGTCATACGACGGGTCGAGGCGACCGTCCAGCTGCGTCCCGTCCGGGGCGAGTACGACGAGGTCGTCGGGTGTCATGTCCTCATACGGATACGCATGCGGGGTGATCACGACGTTGCCCGTGTCCCGATCGCGGGCACTCAGATTTCCTTGGGACGCGGGCATCAGCGACGACGCAGAGAGCCGCTTCATCGTCACCGTGATGCTGTGACACAAGTCCGCCGCCACCAGATCAGCCACCGTGACCTCCGATCCTCGCCGGCTCCCAGCGACCCTAGTTCACCCGGCTACGGAACCCCGGGCCGGGAGCGCGGGGTTCCGCGGCGCGGCCGGCGCGCCGTAGGATCGCCGCCCATGAGCATCTGCACCGTTGAGATCGACGTCGCCGCCGATCCGCAGCGAACCTTCGCCTTCCTGGCCGACGCCTCCAACCAGCCCGCCTGGCGCCACGACGTGGAGACCTGTTCGTTGACCGAAGGCACGCCCGGAGCCGCCGGCGCCGTCTACCGGCAGACCAATCGCGGCCAGGAGGTCGAGTTCCGGATCACCGAGGTGGACGACGACTCCTCCATCTCCTGGGTCTGCGCCGAGGAGACCTCGTGGCCGGTGCGCGGCACCTACCGCCTCAGCGACCTGGACGGGGGCGGCACACGCATCACCATGGACCTGGAGATGAAGCCCTCCGGGCCGTTCCTCCTGCTGCGACCGCTCGTGCCGCTGATGGTCAAGGCACAGCGCAAAAAGTACGAAGCAGGACTGCAGGGCGCCCTCGGCTGACGCCGTCCGGGGTGCTAGGAGTCTGCCGAAGAATCCCTCCGCGAGTGCGAATCGAGCCGCTAGACAGTGGATTCCGGCCTACGCCGGAATGACGCAGAGGGGACCCGCAGCACTACTCAGCAGTCTCCCAACCCTCCGCCGGGGGTCCGAACGGCAGGACGTGGCAGGCCACCCGGTGCGGCCCGTCGTCGGGTGCGAGCGCCGGGTCGTCGGTCTCGCAGACGTCGGTGGCGTAGGGGCAGCGGGTCCGGAACCGGCACCCCGACGGGATGTCGAGCGGCGAGGGAATGTCCCCCGAGATTGGGGTGGTCTCGTCGGCTGCGCCGAGCGTGTAGGGATCGGGATGGGCGTCGAGCAGGGCCCTCGTGTACGGATGCCGGGGGGTTCTGAAGACAGCGTCAACCGGGCCTTCCTCGACGATCCGCCCGAGGTACATGATGGCGACGCGGTCGGCGACGTGGGAGACGACGGCCAGGTCGTGGGCGATGAAGATCATCGCCAGACCCAACTCGTCGCTCAGTTGGGCGAACAGATTCAGGATCTGGGCCTGGATCGACACATCCAGCGCGCTCACGGCCTCATCGGCGATCAGCACCTCGGGTTGCACGGCGAGGGCTCGGGCGATGGCGGCCCGCTGGCGCTGACCGCCGCTCAGAGCCCGGGGACGGCGCCCGGTGAACGATCGCGGCAACCCGACCACTTCGAGGAGGTCGCCGACGAAGTCGTTCCCCTCGCGACCGTGCACCTTGCCGGCTTCCTCGATGGCAGCCCCGATCGACATCTGCGGGTTCAGCGAGGTGAACGGATCCTGGTAGATCATCTGCATCCGCCCGTGGAGGTCGCGGCGCATCTGCCCCGTGGCCTCGGTCACGTCGACCCCGTCGAAGTGGATGCTCCCCTGATTGGGTCGGTACAGGGCGACCAGGCAGCGGGCCAGGGTGCTCTTCCCGCTGCCTGATTCGCCGACGATTCCGAGTACCTCGTTCGGCAGCAACTGCAACGAGACGCCGTCGACGGCGTGAACGCGCTCCCGTGGATTCCGGCGAATCACGTCGATCGGCGAGCGCGGGACGGGGAACCACTTCTCGAGCGCCTCCACAACGAGAATCGGATCGCCGTTGCGGGCACCGTCGGGCGCTTGCGTGCTCATGATTCGCGCCTCGCGAACGGGCACGCCGAGAGCTGCGTCGGCGAGACGGCGGTCAGTTCCATGGACACCTCTGCACAGTCGTGACGGGCAAGCGGGCAGCGAGGGGCGAAGGGGCAACCCTCGGGCAGCTTCAACAGGTCCGGCGGCTGGCCCGGAATGGTCCGCAGTTCCGTTCGATCCTCCGGGGTGAGTTGCGGCATGGCGTCGATGAGTGCCCGCGTGTACGGGTGGTCCGGGCTGCTGAACAGCACGTCGGTGGGAGCCACCTCTACGATGCGCCCGGCGTACATGACCGCCACACGATCCGCGGCGGTGCCGATGACCCCCATGTCGTGCGAGACCAGGATCATCGACATGTTCCGCTCACGGCGCAGGTCCTCGAGGAGCTGCAGCACCTGATCCTGGATCGTGACATCGAGGGCGGTCGTGGGCTCGTCGGCCAGCAGCAGGCGGGGCTCACCGGCCAGCGCCATGGCAATCATGACGCGCTGACGCATGCCGCCGCTCATCTCGTGCGGGAACGCCGACATGCGCCTGTCCGGCGCGGGGATTCCCACCCGCTCGAGTAACTCGATGCTCCTGGCGCGTGCCGCGGCCCGGCCCAGTCCGGCGTTGAGACGCAGGACCTCGGAGATCTGATGGCCGATCGTGAAGACGGGATTCAGAGCGCTGGCAGGGTCTTGGAAGATCATGGCGATCTCGCGGGCCCGGAGTTCGCGCATCTCGGTGCGGTTGAACTCCAGCACGTTGCGCCCGTCGTAGTCGATGCGTCCGCCGAGCACCGCTCCCGGATGGGGAACCATCCCCACGATGGCGCGGCACGTGACGCTCTTGCCGGACCCCGACTCGCCCACGAGGCCGAGCACCTCGCCCTGACCGACGGTCAGATGCACGTCATTGGCAGCGAGGACGATGCCCTCCAGCGACGGGAAGCCGATGCGGAGCCTCTTGATGGTGAGCAGCGGCGGGGCCGAGGTCTCCGCCTGGTCGGCGCGGAGTGCCCCCTCGGTCGACGTCATCCGACCACCCCGAACTTCTGGCCGAGGCGGTCGGCCAGCGAATCGCCGATCATGCTGAAGCCGGCTCCCAGGACCACGATCACCACGCCCGGCAGCGTCGTGACCCACCACGCCTGCTGGAGGAACGACTGGCCGTCGGCAACCATCGCGCCCAGCTCCGCCGTCGGTGCCTGCACGCCGACCCCCAGGTACGAGAGGCCCGCCAGCAGCAGCAGGTTCAGGACGATGTCGGCCATCGAGAACACGAGGTTCGACCTGATCAGGTTGGGAACGGCATGCCGGAGGATGACGCGCCGCGGCGAGTAGCCCAGCGTGCGCGCCGCGAGGATGAACTGCTGCTCGCGCAAGACCAGCATGTCGCCCCTCGTGAGCCGGGCGTACAAGGTCCAGCCCACGGCAAGGACGCCGATGTACACCCCCTTCAGGCCGGGCCCCAGGATCGCCACCACGGCGATCACCAGCACGATGAACGGGAAGGCGATGAAGGCGTCGATCACGCGGACCGTGATGGCGTCCACCCATCCCCGGAAGTAGCCGGCGAGCGCCCCGACGATCATCCCGAAGACCATCGGCACGTAGGTGATGATGAGCACCACCACCAGGTCGAGCCGGATGGCGTAGAGCGTGCGGGTGAAGATGTCCCGACCGAACGGGTCGGTCCCCATCCAGTGCTTCCCGGACGGGCTCAGCAGGCGCTGGGTCAGGTCGACGGCATTGGGGTCGAAAGGAGCGATCAGAGATGCGAAGAAGCCGGCGACCGCGAGCGCTCCCACGATGACGATCCCGACGCCCAGGGTGACGTTCGACCAGCGCCGCTCCGCCTGGGCCTGGCGCAGCAGGGTGGCGGCCTCCCCCCGGAGACCCACGGCACGGCGGCCCGCCCAGGCGAGGGTCCTCATTCGGCGGCCATCCCCGCTCGCACCCGCGGGTCGACAACGGCGTAGGCGGCGTCGGCGAGGATGTTGACGAGGATGACCATCGCCCCGAAGACGAGGATCAGCCCCTGGATCACGGGATAGTCCCTGTTGAGCACCGATTGCACCAGCAATGCCCCGAGACCCGGCACCTGGAAGACCACCTCCACGATCACCGTGCCGCTGATGAGGAAACCGATGTTGATGGAGAGAACGCTGATCAGTGGCACCAAGGCGTTGCGCATGGCCAGCTTGCCCACCACCCGGCTCTCCCGGTAGCCCCGGGAGCGGGCGGCCTCCACATAGTCGCTGTCGATCGCCTCGATGAGACTCGAGCGCAGCGTCCGCATCAGCTGCGGGGCGAGATAGAGGCCGATCGTGAGCGCCGGCAGCGTGAGGTGCAGAAGGATCCCGCCGAACCCTTCCCCGTACCCCCCGCTGGGCAACACATCGAGCTGGATGGCGAACAGCAGGATCAGCATCAGGCCCAGCCAGAACTGCGGCATGGCGAAGGACACCATGCTCGTCAGCCGGACGACCTGGTCGGGCACGCGGTTGCGGTAGATGGCCGAGAGGGCGCCGAGCGGCACCGAGATGATCAGCGCCAGGACAGTGGCGTACAGGAGCAGGTAGACCGAGGGCAGGAGCCGGTCGAACACGATGTCGTTCACGGGCGCCCGCTTGATGATGGACGAACCCAGGTCGCCCTGGAAGGCGCGCTCCACGAACTGCACGATCTGCTGGCCCATCGGGAGGTCGAGCCCGAGATCCTCGTTGACGGCGGCGATGTTCTCGGGTGTCGCCTGGAGACCCAGCATCTGCACGACCGGGTCGCCCGGTATGAGCCGGATGACCAGGAACGACACGAGGATGATGGCGGCCAGCACCCAGATGCTGTGCAGCAGCCGCCGCCCTAGGAACCCCCACATACGCGAAAACGACCTCCCGGCGTGGGTCGGGTCCCCGTGGCACGGGGACCCGACCAGTATCGCGTCGTGGCGACTACGTCGCCGTTGTCAGAGCGTCAGTTACTGAGCCAGACGTCCTCGAGGTCCCACCAGCCGTTGGGCACGACCCGGAATCCCTCGACGTGGTCGGCCACCGCGTGCACGGTGGGCAGGAAGAACAGCGTCACCCAGGGCGCCTCCTCCATGGCGATCCGCTGCACCTCCGGCCAGAGTTCGGCCCGGATCACCTCGTCGGTCGTGAAGGCGGCCTCCTCGGTGAAGCGTTCGAGTTCGTCCGGGATCTCCCAGCCGGTGAAGAAGCCGGCGAGGATGTTGCTCGGATCCGTGTCGTAGAACAGCAGCGCCACCTCGTCGGGCACGACCACGTCGGAGGTGAACTTCGGCAGCGGCACGCCCGACTCGTACTCCATCGTGAAGAAGCGGTCGCCGAACAGCGTGCCGGTGTCGACCTCCTCGATGGACAGGTTCACGCCGATCTGCGCCCAGTCCGCCTGGAGAATGGTCCCGAGCTGCTCGTGGGCCGTCGAGCCCGACGGGTAGATGTAGGCGAGGTCGAAGCCGTCGGGCATCGACGACGCCGCCATGAGCTCCTTTGCCCGCTCGATGTCGTAGAAGTACGCCGGCAGGGTGTCGTAGTCGGAGTGGTACAGCGCCTTGGGGATCATGCTGTTGGCGATCTCGCCGACGCCCCCGTACACCGCCTCGTTGATGGCCGCCTTGTTGGTGGCGTAGTTCAACGCCTGGCGCACGCCGATCTCGCCGAGCGGCGGGACGGTGTGATTCAGGAACACGCCCTCATAGCGGACGATGTCGGCGACGTGGATGCTGAAGCCCTCGCTGAGGGCCAGGTCGGGGATCTGCGTCCACGGCACGCCCTCGACAAGGTCGGCATCGCCGCCCTGGATGCGCAGGATGCGGGCGTTGTCGTCGGGGATGTAGTCGAACCGGATCTCGTCGAGATACGGCTTGCCCTCCTCCCAGTAGTACTCGTTGCGCTCGAGGGTGATGTGCGAGCCGGCCACCCATTCCTTCACCTTGAACGGGCCGGTGCCTAGGGGGTTCATCCAGTGGTCGTCGCCCTCGGCCAGCACGGCGGCCTTGTTGATGATCGATGCGGGGAACACCGAGATGTTCTCGAGGAACGCACCGACCGGGCGGTCCAGGTTCACCTGCACGGTCTGGTCATCGATGATGTCCACGCTCTCGACCCCGACGCCGAGGCTCGGGATGTTCACGCTGATCGTCGGGTCCGCGAAACGCTCCAGTGAGAACTGCACGTCCTCGGCCGTGACCGGCTCGCCGTTGGAGAACCTGGCGTTGTCACGGATGTGGAACGTCCAGGTCATGCCGTCGGGACTGGAACTCCACTCGTCGGCGATCCCCGGGCCCACGTTCGGGAGAGTGTCGGGGTCGGCTTCCACGAGAGTGTTGTAGATCTGCACCCGCACGAAGATGGACCCGTTGTCGGCCACCCCCGCCGGGTCGAGGTTCTGCGTCTCGAAGAACCGGGCGAAGGTGAGCGACCCACCGCGCTGCGGGCCGCCCGCAGGCGCGGCGGCCTCTGCGGCTGCCGCTTCCGCCTCGGCACGCGCCACATCGGCTTCTGCCTGCGCGGCGGCGGCCTCGGCCTGCGCGGCGGCGGCCTCCGAGAGCGCCTCGTCCGCGGCGGCTTGCGCGGCGGCGAGGGCGGCTTCGGCGGCAGCCATGGCCTCCACGTTGCCCTCGGCGGTGGCCTGTGCCAGTGCAGCAGCGGCGGCTGCTGCGTCGGCGGCGGCCAGGGCCGCCGCGGCGTCCGCCGCCGCACTCTGGACCGCTGCCCCGGTGGCCCGAGCTTCGGCCATGGCGTCCGCCGCATCCGCGGATGCGCTGCTTGCCTCCGCCATTGCGGCATCAGCGGATGCTGCCGCCGCGTCGGCGGCCTCCGAAGTGGAGTCATCGGCCGCGCACGAGGCGGCGATGAGCATCGTCACGGCACCGAGCACGATCAACCGCCTCCAAGAGCGGCCGTGTCGCGAATTCATAGTGATCTCCTTCCGCCAACGCCATAGGCGATGCGGAGGAGCGCCTCCCCCCGTCGGCGCCGGCGATCAGCACTGTAGTGCAACGCCCTTTTCACTGCTCATGGGTAACCGCCGGGCTCGCCCGGGGCGGAGGTGACCATTTCCCAGGCGGCGTGACACCGGATACTGTGCGCGGCCAATCCCCCTGATGCTGCATCGCGTGTCGGCTCCCCGGCGGCTCTCCCGGCGTCGGGTCAGATACCAGCATCGGAGGACCTATGAGGTACTTGAAGAAGAGCGGTGCTCTCGCGTCACTGCTCGCACTAACGCTCTTGGCAGCGGCGTGCGCGGCCGATGACGCCGCGTCGGAGGCCGCCGACGCGGCGTCCGACGCTGCCGACGCGGCTCTGGCGGAGGCGAGAGGTGCATCAGCCGACGCCGCCGACGCCATGGCCGAGGCCCAGGCAACCGCTGCCGCTGCCCAGAGTGCGGCGGCGGACGCCGCCACCGGGATCGCCGATGCCGCAGCCGCGGATGCGGCCGCTGCGGCGGCACTCGCCGCGGCGGAGGCGGCGCAGGCGGCAGCCGACCTGGCGCAGGCCACCGCCGAGGGCAACGTGGAGGCCATGGCCTCCGCCGAAGCCGCCCTCGCCGCCGCGCAAGCCGCCGCGGACGAGGCGCTGTCGGAGGCCGCAGCCGCCCAGGCCGAAGCTGACGAAGCACGAGATGCAGCCGCCGCGGCCCAGGCAGAGGCCGAAGCGGCTCAGGCAGAGGCCGACCAGGCGCGGGCAGAAGCCGAGGCGGCGCGCGAGGAGGCCGCAGCCGCCCAGGCCGAGGCCGCAGCCGCGGCCGGTCCGGCAGCGGGCTCTATCGAGTTGGACTTCCTCGTGTTCGAGACCCCGAACCTGCCGGCGGAGTTCTGGGACGACGCCATCGCCCGCACGGTGGCCGATTTCCCGCAGTTCAAGATCAACAAGATCGTGGCACCCGACCTCAACATCGGCGACTTCCTCAAGCAGCTGGCAGCCACCGACCAGCTCCCCGACGTCATGATGAGCAACTTCTCCACGGCGGAGTTCATCGCCGAGGGTCTGCTCCTGCCGTTCGAGCCGGAGGACCTGGAGCGATTCATCGACCCGGTCGGCCTCGGATACACCGACGGCAAGCAGTACGCGCTGCCGATGCTGACGGTCTACGAGTCAGGCGTCTTCTACAACAAGGACATGTTCGAGGCGGCGGGCATCACCGCCGAGCCGGAGACTTGGGACGAGTTCATCAATGCGGCTCTGGCCATCGCCGCATCGGGTGAGACGCCGTTCGTCATCGGCGGCGCCGGCGCTGACGCTTGGGCCGCGGGCTGGCCGATCATGAACCTGGCCTCCCTCAACGTGACCGGCGCGGACCCGACGTTCAACCAGAAGCTGCGCACCGGTGAGGCCAGTTTCACCGACCCGATCTTCGTGGACGCACTGCGGCCGTACGAGCAGATGGTGGCCGCAGGATGGCTGACAGGTGAGGAGCTGAACCTCGGCTACGCCGACCTGCAGCAGACGTTCCTCGACGGCGCCGCGGCGATGTACCCGATGGGCAGCTTCTTCGCCGGTGCGGTGCCGATGGACCATCCGTTCGAGATCGGCATCTTCCCGATGCCCACCCTCGACGGCACCAAGCGCCTCGCCACCTACACGTCGGGCGGACCGGCCATCTCGGCACGCACCCCCGACCCGGAGGCGGCGCGGCTGTTCTCGGTGGAGTTCGCCACGAACGTCGAGACGAACCTCGACGATCTGATCCGCGACGCGCACATCGCCAACAACAAGCTGTTCGTGCTTCCCAGCGACGTGGAACTGCACCCGCTGATCACCGAGGTCATCGAGATCCTGGCCGATCAGTCGGCCAGGCAGGTCGCCTTCTACACCTTCGAGGTCGGCGACGACGCCCTCGTGGCGGGTATGCAGAACGAATTGTGGATCCAGGCGCAGGAGATGCTGGCCGGCAGGTCGGCGGAGGAGGCCGCACAGGCCCTCCAGGACGCCTGGAACGACCTCTCCGGCTAGACCAACCAACTTGACTTCCGCCGTCAGGGGCTCCCTCCTGCCGACGCGGAGTCGCGCCGAGCGCCCCTCCGGCCGCCGGGCCGGAGGGCGCCGCCGGCCGCCCGGCGCGGGGCGGCGCAGCTTCGGGCTGATGGCGATGGGTGCGCCCACCACGGCGCTGTTCGCAGCGCTGGTGGTCGTGCCCATCGGCGTCACCGTCCACTACAGCCTCAACGACGTGAACTTCCTGCGGGACGAGATCTCGTGGGTGGGCTTCAGCAACTACGCCAAGCTCTGGGAGAGCGGCGATTTCCGCCACGCCCTCTACGTCACGCTGCTGATCGCCGCCGCCTCGGTGGTGGTCCCCAATGCTCTGGGGCTGCTCTTCGCGGTGCTGCTGGATGCAGGTTCGCGTCTCTACACGACGCTTCGCATCATTCTCTTCGCGCCGTTCGTGCTGAGTCCGCTGGTCGTGGGACTGACGTTCCGCTGGACGCTGGCCAACGACGGCTCACTGAACAACGCTCTCGAGGCACTCGGGATTCCGGGACCCGAGTGGATCAGCTCGCCCAATCTTGCGGTCGTGTCCGTGGGGCTGGCGCTGTCGTGGCAGCTGGTCGCCTTCGCCACCGTCCTCTACGTGGCCGCGCTGCGAGCCATCCCGACCGACCTCTACGAGGCGGCAAGCATCGACGGCGCCTCGGGATACCTGCGGTTCCGGCTCATCACCTGGCCACTCGTCGCCCCGGCTGTGACCATCACGACCCTCATCTCCCTCATCTCCGCCCTGAAGCTCTACGACCACGTCGTGGCTCTGACGGGCGGCGGCCCGGGCCGGTCCTCGGAGACCGTTGGCTTGGCGATCATCCGCGCCGGCTTCACCCAGAACCGCGCCGGCCTGGCCTCGGCGATGGCGGTGCTCCTACTCGTCATCACGGCGGCGACGACGGCCATATCGCTGCGGGTTCTGCGTCGCCGCGAAGTGGAGTTGTGATGCGCCAGGCACGGGCCCTGCTGGCGATCGTCGTCTCGGCGTTCTTCCTGTTCCCCCTGTACCTGGTGATCGCCAACGCCTTCAAGACCGACCCGGAGATCCTGCGGTCACCGGCGAGGCCGCCGATCGGACCGACGCTGGACGGCATGTCGGGGGTGCTCAGCGTCGGGGACGTGACCGGCGGACTGGTGAACTCACTGCTCATTACCGGCTCGACGATCGCCCTGATCATGGTCGTGTCATCGATGCTGGCGTTCGCCCTCCACATGTCCAACAGTTGGATCAGCAACGCCGTCGGCACCGTCATCCTCTTCGGTCTGATCCTTCCGACACCGGTAATCCTGATACCGGTGTTCCGCGTACTGAAGTACATCGGCCTGGAGAACAGCTTCCCGGGCCTCATCCTCTTCCTTTGCGCCTACTACGCCCCGTTCGCGGTACTCGTGTACCGGGGCTTCATGCGGTCGATCCCGAAGGAACTGGCCGAAGCGGCCTCGATAGACGGCGCCTCCCTGGCATCCATCTACTGGTCGGTGATCCTGCCGCTACTGCGGCCGGCCACGGCGAGCGTGCTGGTGATCTGCGGGGTATGGGTGTGGAACGAGTTCCTGCCCCCGCTGGTGCTGTTGGGTCCGCTGCAGGGCAACACGGTCACCGTGGGGTTGTTCCGGTCGGTCGGGCAGTTCGACGTGAACTACGGGCAACTCTTCAGCTACATGCTCTTCGTGTCGATACCGGTGCTGGTGTTCTACCTGCTGCTGCAGAGGTACTTCGTCCGCGGCCTCACCGCGGGCGCCACCAAGTGAGCGTGGCCGTGCACAGCCCATCACGTGCTGGAGGCAGGCGGCCCCGTCGCATCGTCCAAACCCGTGAACGCCATCATCGACGACCATCATTCGGAGGCCGAGACCATGTCTGAGACCGCCACCCGACTCATCGACACCCATCTCCACCAGTGGGACCTCGACCAGTGCGACTACGCCTGGCTGGATGCCGACCTGCCACCGGCGTTCCACCAGCTCCGCCGAACGTTCCTCGTCGACGAGGCGCGGGAACACATCGAGGCCACGGGCGTGACCGAGGCGATTCTGGTGCAGGCCGAGAACAGTCTCGCCGACACCGAGGCGATGCTCGCCGTGACGGCGTCGCAGAACCGGGTGGTCGCGGTGGTCGGCTGGTTCGACATGCTCGACCCCGAGAGGGCATCCGCCGCGCTCGATGCCCTGCAGGCCTCCGGACCGGTCGTGGGGATCCGTCACCTGATCCACGACGAACCCGATCCCGACTGGGTGCTGCAACCCGCGGTCATCGAGAGCCTCCGCGAGCTGGCCCGACACGGGATGGCCTACGACTTCGTGGGCGTGCAACTGCGACACCTCGAGCACGTGCCCACGCTGGCGAGCGCGGTCGGGGATCTCCGTATCGTGATCGACCATCTCAACAAGCCGCCCATCGGCACCGCCGACTTCTCACGCTGGGTGGAGTTGATGGGAGCCGCGGCGAGCTTCTCGAACGTCTTCGCAAAGGTCTCCGGGCTGCACAACGTCACCCCACACGCCGACTGGACTCCCGACGACCTGCGGGGCGCCTTCGATGTGGCCCTCGAGTCGTTCGGTTCGGGCCGTCTGATGTTCGGCAGCGACTGGCCCGTCTGCAACGTCGGCGGGGGCTACCGCCGCCAAGCCGAGGCCTTCGAGGCGCTCATCGGGTCGCTGGACGCCGAGGCCGCCGCGGACCTGCGCTGGCGTTCCGCCTGCCGGGCCTACGCCCTGGACTGATGGCGATTCGGACGAGAGGAGAATCCAACATGTCCGGTCCACGCGTGGCTGTCGGCGGGATCTTGACCGAGTGCAACGACTTCGGCGGCCAGCCGATCGACGTGGCCGCGTTCGCGCGCTTCGAACTCCGCTACGGCGACGACGTGTTGACCGTGGCCGGCGGCGTCATGGGCGGGATGTTGGAGGTTCTCGCCGAGCGTAAGGCAACGCCGGTGCCCCTGCTGTTCGCCTCCACCAGTCCGGGCGGCCCGCTGACGGACGAGTGCTACGAGGCGCTGCGGCGCGATCTGCTGGCAGCGCTCGAGGCGGTCGTCCCGGTGGACGCCGTCCTGCTGGCACTGCACGGCGCCGCGGTCTCCGAGACCGTGCACGACATCGAGGGGGACCTGCTGGAGCGTGCCCGCTCGCTCGTCGGTCCGGACGTCCCGATCGTCGCCACCCTGGACCTCCACGCCCACGTCACCGAGGAGATGGCCATCAACGCCGACGGGCTCGTCGCCTGGGAGACCTATCCCCACCGTGACGCCTACACCACAGGCCGGCGCGGAGCCTCGCTGCTCGTCGATGCCGCCGTCGGCGCGACGCGCCCGACGATGGTCATGGCCAAGGTGCCGGTCCTCACGGGCGCCGTGAATGGTTCAACCGAGGGTGACGGGCCGTTCGCCGACATGATGCGCAAGGCCAAGGCGTTGGAGGAGCGCCCGCACGTGCTGTCCACCAGCATGTTCCTGGTCCATCCCTTCATCGACCGCCCCGGCATGGGCAGCGGGGGGCTCGTCATCGCCGACGGCGACCCCGCCGGTGCCCGAACGGCTGCTCTGGCCCTGGCCGAGGAGTACTGGCAGCGGCGCCACGAGTTCGAACCCGCCATGTCGAGCCCCGCCGAGGCAGTCCGGCAGGGCCTGGCGATCGACGACCAGCCGATCGTGCTGATGGAGACGGCTGACGCCTGCGGGGGCGGCGCGGCCGGCGACAGCGTGGCCTGCATCGCCGCGCTGCTGCGGCACGCGCCGGATGCGACCTCCGTCGCCCCCGTGGTGGACCCCGGGGCGGCCGCGCAGTGCCACGCCGCAGGTGTCGGCGCCGAGGTGACGCTACGGCTCGGCCACCGACTGGATCCGCGCTGGGGCGAACCGATCTCGGTGAGCGGCACCGTGGAGGCGCTGACCGACGGCAATTTCGTCTACGAGGGCGGCATCTGGGAGGGCGTGATCGGCGAGATGGGCCCGACGGCGGTCCTGCGATCCGGCGGGCTGCAGATCGTCATCGCCACCCACCCCACCTACGAGTGGACAGGCGAGCAGTACACCTCGGTGGGCGTGGACGCCGGCGCACCCAAGTTCGCCGTCGTGAAGAACCCCATGAACTATCGGATGGTCTACCCGGATGCTCCCGCGGTCATCGTCATCGACTCGCCCGGCCCGACTCCCGCTTCGGTGCGATCGCTGCCGTTCGAGCGGATGCAGCGACCCTTCTTCCCTCTCGACGACGACATCGCCGGTCTGCGCCCGACGGTCTTCTGCTGAAATCGGGATGCCCCGACCGACCTCAAGATGCCGATGCTCGGAGTCTCGGGAATGAGTTGCTCTTCAGGCGAGGCCTGCCGTCTCCAGCCGGCTGTGGCGGGCCAGCACGTCGAAGTCGGCGTCCGCGTGCAGCACGGGCGTGCCCGCCCGCAGAGCGACCGCGGCGATCAGGCAGTCGATGAGCTTGCGTACCGTCTCGCCGCCGCTACGACAGGATCGGTAGAGGAGCGCGGCGTGGTCGTAGTCGTCGGGCACGGTGGGGAGTGTCATGGCCCGCGCCAGTAGCCGGCGCAGCGCCCGGAGATGCATCTCGTCGCGGGCGCCGGCCAGCACTTCCATGCGGATGGCATCGCAGATGGCCATGTCCTCGTCGAGCAGTTCATCCACTCTGGCGCAGACGCCGCTGCCCGTGTCGCGCAGGAACTCCACCCAGGCCGACGTGTCGATGAGGATCACGGAGTGCGAGACGCTCGCAGCTCGTCGAGGTCCCCGTGCCAACCCGAGCCCCGCATGGCACGGGCCTCGTCGATATCGAGGGGCTCCGCGGCAAGTCTCCGCAACGCCAGGTTGACCGCCTCCCGCTTCGTCTCCAGCCGGTAGAGCCGCATCACGGCCAAGCAGGCTTCGTCATCGATGTCGATGTTTGTGCGGCTCATACACCTAGCATACACCATACCACCGGACGCGAAGCCTTGGCACGCGGTATGCCGGAGCGACTCCTAGAAGAACGTGCGCACCGCTCTGACGATGTTGTGGTCGTCGTCGGCGACCGGCAGGGCGCGCCAGCGGTCGAACGAGGTGCAGGGATGGCTGATGCCGCACCCCACCTGGTCGCCGACTCGGAGGTCGAAGCCAGGCGCGATACGCACGAAGGCGTGCTGGTCGTTGAGCTCGAAGATCTTGAGTTGGCCGTCCACGTCGTGCATCTTGCCGTCGCGGCGGATCACCTCGGGCATTGGCAGGTCCACGTCGTAGGAGCCGTCGCGCTTGCCGAAGCCCAGCAGGGCCAGATCTGGCTCGGGTCGGGAGACGACGTAGGACCACAGCGTCAGTGCGGGACGCAGCGCCGGGTAGCTGTCCATCGGAGCCCGCACCCCGAACGGCCCCGAGTCGGTGTACATCTTCGAGTCGTGCGTGGCGTAGCCACCGGGGCGGATGATCGGCCGCACGGGTCGGCCGATGTCCCAGTCGCTTCCCAGGATGGCCACCACCCGGTCGGGGAACATGCTGCCGCCGGCGGTGACGATCACCTCGTCGAGGTGGTCGAAGTGGCCGGCCGCAGCGAGCCGCTCGGTGAGCTCGCGCATGCGGTGGAGGAACTCGTCGACCTCGCTGAAGTCGTCGCCATGGAAGTGCAGGATGCCCTCGTAGCCCTCCACGCCGACGAGGCGGAGGCGGTCCGACGCAGCGATGCGCTCGGCCACCCGCACCGCTCCCTCGATGGTCCGGCAGCCGGTCCGGCCCGCCATCATGCCGAGTTCCACCAGCCCGTCGACGGGCCGTCCGGCGGGCCGTCCGGCCAGTGCCGCCTCCATCAAATCCACGCATTCGACCGAGTCGATGAGACAGGACAAATCCACCTCGGGATGGGCGTCGAGCTCGTCGGCCATCCAGGTGACCGCCGCGGGGTCCACGACCTGGTGGGCAATGAGGATCCGGGGAATGTCGAAGGCCCGGAAGATGCGGGCCTGGCTGCCGGTGGAGGCGGTGATGGCCCACGCCCCCGCCTCCAGTTGGAGGTGCGACAACTCGGGTGACATGGTCGTCTTGCCGTGCGGCGCCAGCGAGACGCCGCTGTCTGCGCAGAAGCGGGCGACGACCTCGATGTTGTGCATCAGGTCGCTGTGGGAGATGACCATCACCGGGAACATGAAGTCGTCGGCGAACAGGTTCAGCCCGGCCTCGGCGATCGAGTCGAGGTCGGCGCCCGGCGCCAGGGGCCAGCCCTTGTACTGCCAGCCGAGATCGGCGTTGGCAACGTCGTAGTGCCGGGTCCAGCCCGCTGTGTGGTTCGTCATTGTTCAGGCCTCCGGTGCGTAGGCCACGCACTCGATCTCGACGAGGATGTTTCCGTAGATCTTCGCTCCGACGGTCGTGCGGGTGGGTGGCTCGGTCGGGAAGTACTCCAAGTAGACCTCGTTGTAGGCCGCGAAGTGACGGTCGACGTCGCGCAGGAACGTGTTGACCTTGACCACGTCGGACAGCTGTGCCCCGGCGGCCTCGAGGGCCGTCTTGATGTTCTCCAGCGTCTGGCGGGTCTCGGCCTCGATGCCGCCCTCAACCAGGGCGCCAGGTTGCCAGCTGCCGTCCCCGGCGGTCGCCGAACTGCGCGGCAACAGCCCGGCATTGCCCGACACGAAGACGAAATCCCCCGCCCTGATCACCGGCGACAGGAACGGGTGTCCCGGCGGCCCGTCCGGGACCTCGTAGACGCGCTTCATGGGCCCTCCCGAGGGTGCTCGCGGTCGGTTCGGAGACTGTAGACGCGGCGTTCCCGTCCCGCCGATACCCACGTTGGAGTACTTTCGACGCCATGGCGATACCTCGGGCGGAGCTCTGTGAGCGCTTCCGGCGCATACCCATGACGGCGGTCTGTGACGCCATCTACCGGGCGGGCCGCGTCGAGCGCGTCCTGCCGTCGTACCTCCGGCCGCTGTTCCCCACCCAGCGAGTCGTCGGCATTGCCCGAACGGTCCTCGGCGTCGGGTTCGACGAGCAGTTGCCGTGGGAGGAGGGCGTCGAGCGGATCCAGTCGTACTTGCGGATGTTCGACGGCATCCAGCCCGACGACGTGTTGGTGTCGGTCAACGGTGACAGCCCTGTCGGCCACTTCGGCGAACTCACCGGCAACGCCGCGCAGGTGCACGGCTGCGTGGGCGTGATCCTCGACGGCAACCTGCGCGACACCGACGGGCTGCGGGACATCGGGCTGCAGGTCTTCTACCGCGACATGTCGCCCTTGAATGCCATCGGCCGCTGGGAGATGGCGGCCACCCAGGTGCCCGTGACCATCGGCGACGTGGAGATCAACCCCGGTGACGTGATCCACGCCGACTTCGACGGGATTCTGGTGATCCCGGGTGCGGAGGCTGAGCAGGTGCTGCAGGACTCCGAGACCGTGATGGCCGGCGAGGATCTCGTGCGCGAGGACATGCGTCGCGGGCTCTCCCCGGCGGAGGGGCTCGAGAAGCACGGCTACATCTGATGGCCACCGGGGCGGGTTACCAGGGTTTCGGGCTACTGCCCCGTCGTTCCGGCGAAGAGCCTGCGCCAGACTCGATCTGGGGCCGGAACCCAGGCATCGGCAACGAACCGGGCGGTTGAGGACATGAGCGGGCGCACGCCGATTCTCGTACCACACTCCGGCGTGGTGGAGAGTGTGATCCTCGTGGAATGGCTGCACGAGTCCGGTGCGCGCGTCGAGGAGGGCGAGGAGGTGGTGATCGTCGAGTCCGAGAAGGCCGAGACGGCCATCGAGGCGCCGGCCGGCGGCACCCTTGAGATCCTCATCCGCGCCGATCCGAACGACGACGTCGAGGTCGACGTCGGCACGATCATCGGCCACATCGTGGCGTGACTGCCCTGGCGCGCTTCTCGCTGGACGGGCGGGTCACCCTCGTAACCGGCGCCGCCAGCGGGCTCGGCCGGGCCATCGCCGTGGGATTCGCCGAGGCGGGCGCCCAGGTGCGCTGCGTCGACCGCGACGCTGCCGGCAACGAGGAGGCGGCGCTGTCGATCGGCAAGGCTGCGGATGCCGTCACGGCGGACATGACCGACGCCGCTGCGGTCACTGCGGCCGTCGACGGTTTGGTCGCCGATGCGGGCCGTGTGGACGTGCTCGTGAACAGCGCCGGCGTCGGGGGACGGTCTCCCGCCGTGGACTACCCCGAGGAGCTCTGGGACTCGGTGATGGAGATCAACCTACGAGGCACCTATCTGGCCTGCCGGGCGGCGGGCCGGCACATGGTGGCCGCCGGCTCCGGCTCGATCATCAACATCGCCTCGGTCGGCGGCCTGGCCGGCTTCCCCGGCAGCCTCGGCTACCAGGCCTCCAAGGGCGGTGTTGTGGCCCTCACCCGCACTCTCGCCATCGAATGGGCACCGCACGGGGTGCGGGTCAACGCCATCGCCCCCTCGCAGTTCGAGTCCGCCATCGTGCTGGCGCAGTGGGAGAAGGAACCGGAGATGCGCGCCGACTGGGAGTCCCGCACGCCGCTCGGGCGCATCGGGCAACCCGACGAGATCGTCGGACCGGCCGTCTTCCTGGCCTCCGACGCCGCCGCCATGGTGACCGGGCACATCCTGGCTGTCGACGGCGGCTACCTGGCGCAGTGAGAGAGCCGGCCGTCCGCGCTCGGCGGGCCGCTGCGGTCCGGGCGGCCGCACCGTGAGACCGCCGACCGGTCCTGCGACGCTCGCCGGCTTCAGCCCGGAGGTCGCCCTGCCGATCCACGCCACGATGGTGCGCATCCGCGTCTTCGAGACGAGGGTGACGGAGCTGTTCGCGGCCGGGAGGCTGCCCGGCTTCGTGCACACCTACCTGGGCCAGGAGGCCATCGCCGCGGCCACCTGCCGGCACCTCCGCGACGACGACTACATCACCTCCACCCACCGCGGCCACGGCCACGCCATCGCCAAGGGGATGCCGACCAACCGGCTGATGGCCGAACTGTTCGGCAGGGAGACCGGCGCCAATCGCGGCCGGGGCGGTTCGATGCACGTGGCGGATTTCTCGCTCGGCATGCTCGGCGCCAACGGAATCGTCGGCGGCGGCTTCGGCATCGCCGCCGGGGCCGGGCTGTCGGCCCGGCGGCGGGGCTCTGGGCAGGTGGCGGTGTGCTTCTTCGGCGACGGCGGCATCAACAAGGGCACCTTCCACGAGGCGCTCAACTTCGCCTCGGTGCAGTCGCTTCCCGTGGTGTTCGTGTGCGAGAACAACCAGTACGCCCAGTTCACCGCCATCAGCCGAACCTCCGCGGTGGGGGATCTGGCAATCCGGGCCACCGGTTACGCCATGCCGGGGACGACCGTCGACGGCAACGACGCCGGTGCCGTCTACGCCGCGGTGGGCGCAGCCGTCGGGGCGGCTCGCGATGGCGACGGACCGGCGCTGCTGAACTGCGTGACCTACCGCCACAGCGGCCACTACGTCGGCGACGCCGAGGTCTACCGCGATGCCACCGAGGTGGAGCAGTGGCAGGCGGCCGACCCGATCGGTCGGCTGGAGGAAGCGCTCGTTGGGGCCGGGTGGGTGGATGAGCCGGATGTCGGCGCGGTCTGGGAGGCCGCCCGGACCGAGACCGCGGCAGCGGAGGAGTTCGCCGCCTCTTCCTCCGATCCCGACCCTGCCACGGCCCTGGACTACGTGTACACCCACGCCGATGGGGTGGACCCGTGAAGCGCATGTCGTTCGGCCAGGCGACCGTGGACGCCACCCGCCTCGCCATGCGGGAGGACGAGCGGGTGATCGTGCTGGGGGAGGACATCAGCTGGGGCGGCAACTTCGGGCAGTTCCGGGGCCTGCTGGAGGAGTTCGGCCCCGACCGCATCATCGACATGCCCATCTCGGAGGCACTCATCATGTCGGCCTCCGTCGGGGCAGCCATGACCGGCCTGCGGCCGGTGGCGTCGATGAGCTTCCTGGAATTCACCATGGGAGCCATGGACGAGATCGTCAACCAGGCCGCCAAGATGCGCTACATGTCCGGAGGCCAGGTGAGCGTGCCGCTGGTGCTGCGGGCCTCCGACGGCATCCTGCGTTCCTCAGCCGCCCAGCACTCCGGCAGCCTCGAGTCGCTCTTCACCCACATTGCCGGCCTGAAGGTGGTGGCGCCGTCCAACCCGGCCGACGCCAAGGGCCTGCTGCGCTCGGCCATGGACGACGACGACCCGGTCATCTACCTCGAGAACAAGTCCATCACCGCCAAACGCGGTCCTGTGCCCGAGGACGACCACCGGGTGCCTCTGGGCTCGGCTTCGGTGGTCCTGGAAGGAACCGATGTGACCCTGATCACCTACTCGGCCATGGCGCTGCGAGGTGCCGACGCCGCGGCCACCCTCGCCGACGACCATGACGTCTCCGCCGAACTGATCGACCTGCGCAGTCTGTGGCCTCTGGACTTCGAGACGGTGGCCTCGTCGGTGTCCAAGACCGGACGGGTGGTCATAGCCCACGAGGCATGGCTAAACGGCGGATTAGGCGCCGAACTCTCCGCCCGCATCGGCGAGGAACTGTTCGCCGACCTGAAGGCCCCGGTGGTCCGTATCGGCGCCGCGCGGGCCCCGATCCCCTTCAGCCCCCCGCTTGAGAGCGCCGTTGTCCCCGGAACCGACGCCATCGTCGACGCCGTCCTACGGGTGCTGCCCTCATGAACGGCCTCGACGGGAGGCACCATCCGACCCAGAGTGGGTCACCCGAACGATTCAGCAGGTCAGCGGGCCGCTCAGTCGAACGATAGCCCTTCCCCGACTGCGTGGCGCGGCCACGGCGCGGCCTCCTCGAACGCCGCCGCTGCGCGCATGACGAGGGCGTCCTGCCGCCAACCGCCCACGATCTGCAGACCCACCGGCAGGCCGCCGGACATCCCGCACGGCACGCTCGCCGCCGGCAGCCCGGTGATGTTGAACGGGTACGTGAACGGGGTCCAACTGAGGTACTCCGTTGGCCTCCCGGCCACCTGGCCCGGCTGGTCGGCGCCGGCCGCGAAGGCGGTGAGCGGGAGCGTCGGCGTCAAGAGCAGGTCGTAGCCGGCCATGAACTGCCGGACCGTCTCGGCGAACGTGGACTTGGCCGCATGGGCAGCAGCCAATTCGGGACCCGTGATCCGCATGGCGCTCTCGATGATCTCAAGGCGGCCCGGGTCGATGAGATGGCGCACCTGCTCGAGATCCTGGAGATGACGAGCGGCGTTTCCGGCCGACCAGATCGCGTCCAGGAACGGGTACGGGTCGTCCCAGCCGGGCACAACCTCGCTGATGTGGCAGCCGAGGGACTCGAAGGTGACGGCCGCCGCAGCGGTCAACTCCCGGACCTCGGGTTCGACGGCCGCATATCCCAGGTCGGGGCTCCAGGCCACGCGCAGTTCCCCGATCGGCCCGGTCACTGCCGAGGCGTAGTCGGAGCCGGTGTCGGGAAGCGAGAACCTGTCCCTCGGATCGGGACCGGCCACCACGTCAAGCATGTCCGCCGCGTCGGCGACGGTGGTGGCCAACACTCCCACGTGCGACATTGACTCGATGGGGCTGATCGGATAGGCGGGGATGACGCCGGCTGACGGCTTGATACCGAAGACCCCGCAGAAAGCCGCGGGAATCCGAACCGAGCCGGCACCGTCGGTGCCGATGGCCACCGGGCCGAGTCCGGCAGCCACCGCCGCAGCCGCGCCCCCACTGGACCCTCCCGCTGTCCGGTCGAGCTGCCATGGATTCCTGGCCGGCCCAACGACTCTGTTGCCGGATTCACCCTTCCATCCGAACTCGCTGGTTGTGGTCTTGCCCAGAAGGGGAGCCTGGGCGGCGCGGAGCCGCTCGGAGGAGGGCGAGTCGAACTCGGGAACCCAATCCGCCAGCAAGAGCGACCCCATCGTCGTGCGCACGCCCTGTGTCGCGACCATGTCCTTGATCGAGATCGGCACCCCGCAGAGCGCACCGCCGGGATCCCCCGCGCCACCGCCGCCGCGAAGCATCCGCTCGGCGGCCGCGGCCGCCCGCCGTGCCTCGTCGCCGGTCACCGTCACGAAAGCCGTGAGATCGCCGTTCAGCCGCTCGATCCTGCCCAGGACGGTCTCAACCACGACGGCGGGCGTCAGTTCCCCGGACTCGTAGCCCGAGCGGAGTTGCCGGGCGGTCATCTGCGCAAGGCGCTCGTCAGGCATGACACGCCGTCTACCATCGAGACCGGGCAAGGGCAACTGCGAAGCGGGCGCGGCGCCAAAGCCCGATCCCTGCGGTCGGGCGCTCCGGAGCGACGAGGCCCTCGACGGCTACCGCTGGGGCACAAAGACCAAGCCGCCGTGCTGGCCGCCGACGCCGAGAACACCACGGGCGCCCCAACGCGAGCATCCCCAGGTCAGAGGCGCTCGTAGGTCCAGCCGACCGCCCGGTCGCCGGAGTAGGGCATGATCCCGTGGAACGGGCGAGGGTCGTCGTCGAAGACGAGTGGCAGGAAGTGGCGGTCGCCGTCCCACAGCATCAGGCCGGCGGCCCGCCGGACAGCGGGGTCGGAGTCGCAGGCGGCGAGCAGGCGCGTGCGGGGCACCCAGATCAGGCCGCCCTCGTCGTTTTGTGGCGGGGGTTCGCCGCGCCAGGCGTCGGCCACGAACACGAACCCCAACCAGTCCTCGGCGCGGGGACCGAAGTCGGTCCAGGAGATCGTGCCGCGCAGCCGCAGCGAGGTGACCTCCAGGCCGGCCTCCTCGCGCAGCTCGCGCCGTATGCACTCGACGACGTGTTCGCCCGGCTCGAGCTTGCCGCCGAGACCGTTGACCTTGCCGAAGTGGTCATCGTCGGGACGTGCGTCCCGCTGCACCATCAGCACCTGGTCGCCGTCCCGGTCCCACAGGTAGGCGAGCGTGCCGACGATCGGCGTGAGGGTCACGGCGTCACGGTAGTCCCGGCACGCCGATCCGCAGCCAGGTGGATTCCGGCCTCCGCCGGAATGACGGGTCGGGGGATCTGCAGTCTCGCCCGGCGGTCCGTGGACGCTAGCCGGCACCCTCGGCTGCGGCCCGGTCCAGCACCTCTCGGGTCGGAACCCGCCAACTCACGTAGGCCACGCCGACCGCCCCGGCGGCCAGGACGATGACCCGCGGGGTCCAGCTCTGGATGGCCAGACCCGTGCTGATGCCCACGGCGATCACGATCATGGTCACAGCCATGATCTTGGCCCGGCGTCGCATGCCGAGGCCGGCCCGGTAGTCGCCCACCATCCGTCCCACAACGGGGAGGCCCAGCAGCCAGCGTTCCAGCCGGGCGCTGGACCGGGAGAAGGCTCCAGCCGCCAGGATGAAGAAGATCGTGGAGGGCAGTCCCGGGACCACGATGCCGACCGCCCCGATGCCGACGAGCAGCAACCCCACGGCGATCCAGATGCCACGAACCAACCGGCTGCGCACAACGCCGGGGCGATCCGCCGCAGCGGGATCGCCCGGTGCCCCCGCGACGGACCCGCCCGCCTGCTCGGCCCGCTGCGACATGCCCGGCCCGTCCAGATTCAGCCGGCCAGCTCGGAAATGTCGCCGGCGGCAAGGAAGCACATCAACCCGATCACCGCCACGTTGACAGCGCTCAGCGCCCATTTCAGCCGGTGGTTCACGCGCCAGAACCGCCGGATGCTCACCACGTTGAACACCACCGCCACCGCGCCGATGGCCACTCCCACCGCCGGCCCCACCACGTCGGCCACACCGATCAGCGGGAACACATACGGGAAGACGACGTAGGCCAGAAGGCAGCGGGTGCCGGAGACGACCATGGACTGGCTGAAGCGGCGTTCAGCAGCCTGGCGCGAAGCCGCCCGGGTGGATGCGGTACCTGACGTCATGGCAGAATCCGACCCAGCCTAGGCGTCGCCCCCAACCTTCGGAGGCTCGCCGCGCCGGCGCTGAGCAGCGAATTCGTATCGCGATTCATCCACAGACTGTGGATAACTTCGGCCATCGGGCACGGAACCGCATGGGTGCGCGGGAAGCGTTCCGGGTTGGACCAGCTTGCCAATAGACCGGTTGAACGACCCCGGAAGCGCCGGGCAAGAGACGAGCGTTCAGCGCCGGAAGGCCCCCTCCTGGCACTTTGCCGGGGATTCGACATCGTGAGCCGGATCGAGCTCGACGAGCACCGCCGCCTCCACTGCCCGCGGGATACCGCAGCGGCACCAAGCGAGTTTCACCACCGGCGCCGACGATCTCGAGGCTCTCTGTGGTAGAGGCAGTGCATCGGTTGACTTGGACGCGTCCGTACACATGATCCCGGCAGGTGAGGCCCCCTGCCACCTCCCACCGCCGAGCCTGACCTGGGAAGCGAGAATCGTGCCCACGAGCAGCGCCTGCGGGGCAGGCGACTGTGAGCGCCTGGATGTGAGCGTTGAAGGCCCCAGCCAGCAAGCCCTGCCGCCCATGGAGCCGGCAGGCGTCGTCCACCCACTCGCCGATGGAAATCAAGCGGGGCGCGTCGGGCCGCGACAACTCGCCGAGGGCGGCCCGGAACTGGTTGTCACCCACTCAATTCGGCCAGGAAGGTCTATACACAAAAGAGCTCATAACATAATTATATTTGATTCCGTTTTGTGTAAGTCGAGATCTTAGCCGGCTATCGGGCAGCGCTGCGAGACCCAGCTGGCGACCCATGACAACCACGCGGCTCACCCGCCGCTCAGCCGTCTGTGGCAAAGGGCAGGTCAGCCGCCATCTCGGCGCAGGCGAGACTAATCCGGGCGGTGAGAACGAGCACGTGCCATCGCTGAAATCCGTGTACAGCTCGAGGGCAGGATCCCCATTGACACCGGCACGCCGATCGACCGCGACGGTGAATAGGTTGCCTGGTTCCTCGGCGACAGAGGTGCGCAGGCAGAGCCCGGTCGGATCGCTGCTCCTCACTGCCACGCCTGGCCAGACCCGGTATGGATCGTGGCTGTCGAGCGCCTTTCCGAAGTGCCCCGAGTGGCGTCGTCGTACTGCTCGATTCCGTTCCGCCAGGAAACGTCGACTGTTGATCCGACCTCAAGCGGCCGCATGGCATCGTGCCGGACGCTGCGTTGCCGCTGCAGTAGCGGCGACGGAGAACCGCGCTGCCGCTTCCCGGGCCCCTGCGGCGAACAGAGCCCAGCAGGCGCCGAGCCGCGGCCGGCCACCCGCAAGCATGGTCTGTGGAAAAACTCTCGTTGTGGGACCAAGAGTTACGCACAGCCTGGGGTTCTGCGATGTCACTCTGAGATCTATCGCTACGTCTGCGCCCGGCCGGCGGCGAGGCGGGACAGTTCCGGCCAAGAGTTGACGAGACTGTTGCAGGCCGCGGCCTCTGCGGACCTGTTGCGGCGCGTGCAGATCCGGAATAGCTGGTAGGCAAGGTCGCGGACCCCAGCCGCGGCACCGGCATCGATGCGGCTGAGTAGCGCCACCGCCTCCTGCTCGCCCCCGTCGCACAGATGGCGCAGGAGGTGCTGGGTGGCTTCCCAGACGCTGGGGCTCCCAGCGCGGATCCGATCCTGAACGGCGCGAAGTTCGCCGCGCTGGCAAAGGCGCACGCGGTCGCCCTCGGCAACGACAACTCCGGCGGCGATCAGATCGGCCATCGAGACGTCGCGCGCCTCGGAGAGCCGCTCGGCGCAACCGAACGATCCCTCGGCGAAGCCGTGCTCGTCGAACCACGTGAGCGCCCAGCGGGTGATCCCGTCGAGTTCGGCCCCGGCACCGGTGAGCGTCTCGTCCAGCACTTCGTTGATCATCGCGAGGGCCTCGCGGACCTCGATGGGGGAGCCGTCATCCGCCAGGACGCGCTCGAAGCGGGTGTAGACGGCCATCCCCGGACCGATGGCGGCCTGCGCGAGATCCAACGGGGCGATGTTGGCCTGCTGCATCATCCGCACAGCGTCGGGCAGCTCGGCCCGCAGCGCTCTTCGAAGGTCATCCACGGTGACCACCGGCCGAACCGAGTCCGGTCCGTCCACAGGGCGACAAACCAGCAGAACCGAAGAGGCCAGCGACTTGGTGCCCTTCTTGACCCCCTCGGGTCGCTCGGTCCGCAGAGGCCAACTGGCGGTGATGCAATAGCCCGCAGCGATGAGGCTCTCCAGCATCGCCTCCCACGCCGTGCCGGGAGACCTGCCTGACCCCACCATCGACCTGGTCTCGGTGTGCTGGTAGCCGTAGTACACGGTGAGCGGATATCGGCTGTCGTGCACAGCGCTCATGCGCTCGAATGCGAGGCGCAGCAGCTTCTCGAATCGCTCGTGTGCCGCCGCCCGGTCCCCGCCACTGCGGGCCGGGTTCGCCACGATCTGCTCGGCCACCGGCGCCAGCGCCGGACCCAGTGCCTGGGGCCACACGTTGCCGAGCGCGGCTCGCAACCACACCAGGAACAGGTTCGAGAGGGCGGCGTAGTCGAACATGTCGTAGTACGGCGGGTCGGTGCAGACCACACCCGCCACGCCGTCGAGAGCGCTGAGCATCGAGCCGCATCGCACATCCGCTCGACCGACGACCGCTCCTCCCAACGACCGATCGCCGGGCCGGCGCGCGCCGCGCGACACGACCGAGTCGGCAGGGGGAGAACCCGACCCGGGAAGGGACGCCATCGCCCGCACTACATACCCCAATCCGCCGGACCATGATCCGGTGGAATCCGAGAACGGATTCGCCTCGGCGAATTCGCCGTAGAAGCCGTAAGCCGGCCGGATGAAGGATTGCTCCACCGATCCGTTGGCCCGGTTGTGCGTCGTCATCGTCGTCGTGCGGTTCGCCATGCGCGACAGCGCCAGAGCCAGGTAGGTGGTCACGGCCTCGGCATAGGCGCGGGCACCGCTCCCGCCCCCCTCGATGCCCACCCCGTCGTCGACAAGCCCCGCCGAGAGGGCATCCCGGTACACAACCGCAGTGATGTCGCCTATCACCTCGGCGAAGGTCGCCATCGTGCGCCGCTGGCGAGGCGACAGCACATCGGCGAAGGTGCGCAGCCCGAACGCGGTGACGTTGCCGCACGCCTCCGGCAGCTCGCGGCCCAGCGCCGCCTCGACCGCCTCGGGCAACCCGGCTGCCGCACCGGTCAGGCCCGCCCTCTCCGCAGCCTCGTCGGGGGTCGACCAGACGCGGCCCGATCGGGGACGGCGCGGATCGGCCAGCCGCTGCACGGCCACGAGCCGCAGCCCGAACCCCGCCTCGCGACCGTGGCGGCGCACCACGCCGGCATCGTTCACAGCGCCGCAGTACAGGCAGCGGTAGTTGGCGCCCCGACCGACCTTGAGGTCCGCCAGATCGTCCGGCGGCGGCCCCCGCTCGGCGGTGAACCCGAAGCGGTCGCGCTCCACAACGGGGCGCGCGTGCCAGCGGTTGGTCGGCTTCTTCGAGAGCCACCACGTGGACAGCAGCGGCGTGGTGCGCCCGCAGGCGGGATCGGCGCACGTGATGGTCCGTGTCCACAGGTAGGAGATCGCCACGCCGTGGTCGCCCGGCCGCATCCGGTCCGATGGCGCGGGGAACGCTCCCCCGAGGCGCCGCCTGCACTCGTCCTCCACGGCCTGGCCGTAATGGGCGACGTCGGCGGCGATCCCCACTGTGCCGGTTCCGCCGGAGCAGCCGGAACCGATGGCAGGCTGCCCCGTGAACCGCTGCGCGACCGACAGAGTGGCCGAACTAACCAGCGCCGCCACGGGGTTCAGATCAATGGCGAGCGTGTCCAACCCCAGCCGGATCGCCTCGGCGGAAATCGCCCCGCCTCCACAGAACGGGTCGATGATCCGCGGCGGCGTCCCGCCGGTCGATGCCGCGATGCTGCGCTGCGCTTCAGCCAGCAGGCTCGGATCATTGCTCCGATCCCAGCGGCAGAGATCCTCGATCAGGTCCAACAGGCGGCGACGCTCTTCCTGCTGGGCCGCCTCGGTGGGATACAGGTCGGGGCGTGCCGAGGGATCGTCGACGAGTGAGGCGAACAGGGCGGCGCGCGTCACTCCCAGCGGCTTGCGAGACCACCACAGGTGCATCGTGGCCGGATGGCCTTTCTTGGGTACCGCCTTCTCGGCTCGTCCGGCGGCGTTCACCGCCTCCAGCGGCAAGGCCACCTCGATCAGCTTGCGCTGCGAGGGCTCCACGGGCGCAGGTTTACACCCGGCGGCGCACCGAGGGATCGATACCGAGGGACATCGGCCGCGAGGTTCCCGAATGTCCGGCATTCGACTCCGGCAGCCCGCCCGGCGTAGAGGGGTACCATCGGCGGACCGCTCGGAAACCGCGACAGGAGTTGGCGCCATGACCTCTGTGCTGGATCAACCGCTCGGCGTCGCGCCGCAGGTGTCGGTGCGGCCGGAGCGTTTCGGTGCCCTGCTGTACCACTTCGGCACCCGGCGCCTGTCGTTCCTGAAGGATCGGCGCCTCCTCGATGTCGTCGAGCGACTCGACGGCTCGCCCTCGGCGCGGGAGGCCTGCAGCGCGGCGGGCGTCAGCGAGACGGCGCTCCCCGCCTTCGAGCGGGCGCTCGCACGGCTGGTTGAGACCGACATGCTCCGGGAGCGCCGGCCGTGAGTGTGGCGCTGCCCCTCGTCGAGCACTTCGCCGCCGGGCTGGACGCCCCGATCTGCCTCACCTGGGAGTTGACCTACGCCTGCAACCTGGACTGCCGGCACTGCCTGTCGAGTTCGGGGCGGCGCGATCCTCGCGAGCTGTCCACCGCCGAGGCCAAGGGGGTCATCGACGAACTCGAGGCGATGCAGGTTTTCTACGTGAACATCGGCGGGGGTGAGCCGACGATCCGGCGGGACTTCTGGGAGATCGTGGACTACGCCGTCGCCCATCACGTCGGCGTCAAGTTCTCCACCAACGGCTCGCGTATCACGCCCGAGGTCGCCGGTCGCATCGCCGGAAGCGACTATCTGGACGTCCAGGTCTCCCTCGACGGCGCCACCGCCGAGATAAACGACGCCGTGCGCGGCCAGGGCTCCTTCGCGACCGCCGTGGGCGCTCTTGAGAACCTGGCCACCGCGGGCGTGCGGGACTTCAAGCTGTCGGTGGTGTGCACCCGCCACAACCTGCCCCAACTCGACGACCTCAAGGCGCTCGCCGACCGCTACGGCGCCCAGCTGCGGCTCACGCGGCTGCGTCCGTCGGGGCGTGGCGCGGTGGTCTGGAACGAGCTTCACCCAACCGCCGAGCAGCAGCAGGTGCTCTACCGGTGGCTGCTTGCCCACGGCGAGGAGGTCCTCACCGGCGACTCTTTCTTCCACCTCGCCGGCTTCGGCGAACCGCTCCCCGGCCTCAACCTCTGCGGTGCCGGAAGGGTCGTGTGCCTCATCGATCCTGTCGGTGACGTCTACGCCTGCCCGTTCGCGATCCATGACGCCTTCCTGGCCGGCAACGTGCGCGACCCCGGCGGCTTCGGACACCTCTGGCGCCACTCGGAGTTGTTCCGCTCGCTGCGCGAACCCGAGGCGGCCGGCGCCTGCGGTTCGTGCTCGGCCTATGACAGCTGCCGCGGCGGCTGCATGGCGGCGAAGTTCTTCACCGGCCTCCCACTCGCCGGACCCGACCCCGAATGCGTCAAGGGCCACGGCGCTGCAGCGCTGGCAGCCGTGACGCCGGGCTCGCAGCCGCGACCCTCCCCCGACCATTCCCGGGTGGCATTCCTGGGACGCCGGGTTGACCGTGCCTGCGACGAGCACCCCCTGGCCGGGACCGAGTTGGCCACGACCGCGAGCGCCTGATGGCCGGCAGCTGGTTCGAGTCGGTCGCGGTGGCCCGCCGGCGCGCCGAGCGGGTCCTGCCACCCTCGGTCGCCGCGGCGCTGCACGCGGGCGCCGAGGCAGGTCTCACGCTTAGGGACAACGAGGCCGCGTTCGACGAGTTGGGGTTCGCCCCCACAGTCGCCGGCAAGTCCGGCGAGCGCGACCTGTCCACCAGCGTGATGGGCCAGCAGGTGTCCCTGCCGGTGCTGATCTCCCCCACGGGCGTGCAGGCCGTCCATCCCGGCGCCGAGGTGGCCGTCGCCGGTGCCGCCGCCGCCCGAGGAACAGTCATGTGCCTCAGCGCCTTCGGAAGCAAGCCCATCGAGGAGGTCGTCGCCGCCAATCCCCGGACGATGTTCCAGATCTACTGGTGCGGCTCCCGGGACCGGATCGTGCGGCGCCTCGAGCGCGCCGAGGCCGCCGGCGCCGTCGGGCTGATCGTCACGCTGGACTGGTCCTTCGTGCACAGCCGCGACTGGGGCAGCCCGTTCATTCCCCAGCGCATCGACCTGGAGGCGATGCGACGGCTCGCCCCTGAGGTGCTCGGTCGACCCCGCTGGCTCGGCCGCTGGTTGCGCGGCCGGCAGCTGCCGGACCTGGTGGTTCCGAACATGGCGATCCCCGGGGAGCGACCGCCGGGATTCTTCGAGGCCTACGGCGAGTGGATGCAGACCCCGCCACCCACCTGGGACGACCTGGCGTGGCTGCGCCAGCAGTGGGACGGCCCGTTCATGATCAAGGGCATCATGCGCGTCGACGACGCCAAGCGAGCCGTGGACGTCGGCGCCACGGCGATCTCCGTCTCGAACCACGGCGGGAACAACCTGGACACCACACCGGCGACCATCCGCGTACTCCAGCCGATCGCCGCCGCCGTGGGAGGTGAAATCGAAGTCCTGCTCGACGGAGGCATCCGCCGGGGCGCCGACGTCGTCAAGGCGGTGGCCCTGGGCGCCCGGGCGACCCTCATCGGCCGGGCCTACCTGTGGGGACTGGCCGCCAACGGGCAGGCCGGGGTGGAGAACACCCTCGACGTGCTCCGAGCCGGCATCGACTCGGCGCTGCTGGGGCTCGGCCGCGGCTCGCTCACCGAACTGTCCCCCGGCGACGTCCTGGTGCCACCTGGTTTCGAGGTCACCGCCGGCGCCGCGGAGTGAATCGCTCCACGTTCCCGACCCCCGGCCGTCGCCACCTGGCGTGACAATCCTCGCCGTTCTGGGTGCCACCGGCTACGTCGGCGGGCGGCTCGTGCCGGCGTTGCTGGAGGCCGGCCATGAAGTGCGCTGCATCGTGCGCAGGCCCGAGCGAATCGCCGGCTTCGGCTGGCGGGAGCGTGTCGAGGTGGTGCGGGGCGACGTGGGGGACCGAGGCTCCCTCGAGGCGGGTTTCGACGGGGTCGACGCGGTCTACTACCTGGTGCACGCCATGGGTCACAGCGACCGCTTCGCCGAGACCGACCGAACGGGCGCGACCAACGCCGCCGCGGCCGCCCAGGACGCCGGCGTGCGGCGGATCGTGTACCTCGGCGGGCTGGGCGTCGATGATCCCGCCGCTCTTTCCCCTCACCTGGCGAGCCGCCACGAGGTCGGGCGCCTGCTGGCCGCCGGGGCGGTGCCGGTCACCGAGTTGCGGGCGGCGGTCATCATCGGCTCGGGCAGCGCCTCCTTCGAGATGCTGCGCCACCTCGTGGACGTGCTGCCGGTGATGACGTGCCCTCGCTGGGTGACACGAACCCGCTGCCAGCCGATCGCCATCGCCGATGTGCTGCACTACCTGGTCGCCGCCCCACAGGTCGAGGCGCTGGCGGGGCGCACCGTCGAGATCGGCGGTGGGGACGTGGTCACCTACAGGGACATGATGGACCGCTACGCCGTCGCCGCCGGGCTGCGTCCCCGGGTCATCATCCCCGTGCCGGTGTTGACACCGCGGCTGTCCTCTCACTGGGTGAGGCTTGTCACCCCACTGCCCTACGGTCTCGCTCGCCCGCTCGTGGACAGCCTCGTCAACGACGTCGTCGTGAGCCCCGAACGGGACATCCGGAAATTCGTGGAGCACGAACCTCAGGACTTGGAGGAGGCGCTGACCCGGGCTCTTCAGCGGGTCCAGGACCTCGACGTGCAAACGAGTTGGACGGGCAGCGCACCCGACCGGACCGTCGCGGGCCCCATGCCCCAGGATCCCGCCTGGGCGGGTGGCACGGTGCTGGCCGACGAGCGGGTGCTCTCCACGGAGGCGTCGGCGGAGGCTCTGTTCGCCACCGTGGCAGGGGTGGGCGGTGACCGCGGCTGGTACGTGGCCCAGCCCCTCTGGGAGCTGCGCGGCGCGTTGGACGCCCTGGCCGGAGGGGTCGGGATGCGCAGAGGCCGCCGCCACCCCGACGAGCTCCGGGTCGGTGACGCCCTGGACTACTTCCGCGTCGAAACGCTTGAGGCGCCACACCTGCTGCGGCTGCGCGCCGAGATGCGACTGCCGGGCGTGGCCTTCCTGGAGTGGCACATCACCGAGGGGAACGGACGGCGGACGCTCCGCCAGTTGGCCCGGATGTATCCCCGCGGCGTGCTCGGCCGCCTGTACTGGTGGGGGCTGTTCCCGGTCCACTCGCTGATCTTCCGGCTGCTGGCGAAGCGGCTCGTGCACGCCGCCGAGACCCGCCGGGGGGCGTAGGCCCCGGCACCTTCTCTCAGCGCCGGGCGGCCTCGAGGCGGGCGCGCATCCGCTCGTGCGCCTCGGGCGAGCCGTCGTGCCAGGTGCCCATCCAGGCGTCGATGGGGATCACCTGCAGGCCGTAGTTGCACTCGAAGTACTTGTGGTGGAGGTCGTGGTAGTAGGTGCCCGCGGGCATCGTGCGCCCGTAGCCGATCTCGAAGCGGTCGAAGCCGCAGTGTCCCCGCGCCGGGTCCATGGCGGTGAAAAGGTTCGTGAGGATGACGACGAACGGGCTCACCGGGATCACCATGAAGAACAGCACCGTGGAGAAGTAGAGCAGGTGCTCGATGGGATGCATGGAGAGTCCCGACCATGGTCCGGTGTTGACGTTCTTGTGGTGCAGGTAGTGAGCCCACCGATAGAGCGGTTTGGTGTGCAGCAGCCGGTGAGTCACATAGAACCAGGCCGTGACCAGGAAGAACGGAACGACGGTCATCGCGAGCAGGTAGACCACCCAAGCCGGCCCGTCGCCCCAGTCCACCCGCGGGATGTGCTCGTTGGCGTAGGCCCACAGCAGCAGTGACTCGTAGGCGGTCCAGAAGAAGGCGCCGCTGCTGAGCGCCCAGAACATGTTGTCCCGGGTCTGGCTGCGCCAGAGGAAGCGGCGGCTCTTGTTGTTCAGCCACCGGGAGTCGTACTTGTAGCTCTTGCCCTGCGCCCGCCGGACGTAGAGCCACAGGTGCAGGCCTCCCGCAGAGACCAGCAGCAGCACGACGTTGCGCAGATAGATCTCGGCGATCCAGCCCACCGCGAACCGCTCCATGCGCTCCATGGCGGGGGTGAAGACGTTCCACACCAGGGCCGCCAGACCGGCGTAGATGAAGCCGTAGGGCCACATCGTCATCCAGACGAGTTCCCAGATGGTGCGCAGGGCTTTCCCCGGCCCGCCCCGCAGCGTGGGCGGCCGCATCGGGATGGCTTCTGCCGGCTCGTATCCCGCGATCCGCTCCATGGCCAACGTCCCCCTCAGCCGATCCGCGGCATTCCGATCGTACCAGCCACCCCTCACCCGCCTGAATTGTGCCAACGTATGTCCCCCGCGACGGCCCACTGCGCCGAAGGAGGATCGCAACGATGACGACCATCAAGTCGCTGCTGGACAACGTGTGCGCCGGAGGGGTCCTGACCGTCGCGGACCTGGCCCAGGTCACCAGGACCAGCCGGCGCACGGTGCTTCGATGGCGCTACCGGAGCGACACCGTCCGCAAAGACGTGGAGAAGCGGCTCCTCGAACTTCGCGCCGTCGTGGATCTCGCCCGCCAGGCGATGCCCGACCGCCGGGCGCGCACCTGGTTGCGGTCGCCTCAGCCCGAACTCGAGGGCCAGCGACCGCTCGACGCCGTCTCCGACGGTTCGGCCTACCTGGTGATCGAACTGCTGGGGGCTCTCGTCGAGGCTGCGGTGGAGGCCGCCATCGAGTGACGCGGCGACCGGGTCACGGCCCGGTGGAATGCGGCCGGTGTGCGGTCCGCCAGCGCTCGACGGCGGTCACCACGATCGCTTCGGCCTCTCCCAGATACCCCGCCAGCCCGAGGTCGAGATCCTCACCGAATCCCTGATCGCGGGCGTAGGCGCGGGCGGCCGCCGCGAGGGAGGTCCCCGCGGCCCTCGCTTGCGCCGAGAGGTCGTAGACCACCTCGTGGGCCTCGTGGCGACCGAGGCGCCGCGCCAGCTGCATCATGAGGGCCTCGGCCATGACGAGGCCCCCGTCCACCTCCAGGTTGGCGGCCATCGCCTCGGCATCGACGTGCAGGCCCTCGACGAGGTCGCTGCAGCGGGCCATGGCACTGCCGGTGTAGGCCACCAGCAGCGGCAGCGAGTCCCATTCCAGCTGCCACTCACCGGCCGAACGCTCGTGGCGGCCCGTCATGGCCCGCAGGGGCACTGCCGAGAGCGCGCCGGCCATCCCGCTGAGGCCCACGATCGTCTCTGAGAGGATGGGGTTGGCTTTCTGGGGCATCGTGGACGACGCGCCGGCCAGACGACCGCCGCCCTCGCCCACTTCGGCGATCTCGCTCCGTGCCAGGTCGATCACCTCCAGCGCGATGCGTCCCACGGCCGTGGCCAGCACGCCGAGCGAGGCCGCCACCGCGGCCAGCCGGTCCCTGACGCTGTGCCACGGCACATCGTCGCAGCCGATGCCGAGGATCCCCGCAGCGGTGCGACGTGTCTCGGCACTCAGGGGGCCGTAGGCGGCCGACGTGCCGGCGGCCCCGTACAACTGGACGACCTCGGCTGCCGCTCGCGCCTCGCCGAGCCGCACGAGTGATCGGCCGAGCTCCTCGAGCCACCCGGCGACCTTCATGCCGAATGTGATGGGAACCGCCTGCTGCCCGTGGGTCCGGCCCGCCATGGGCGTGGTGCGATGGGTCTCGGCGAGTGTGGCGAGGCCGTCGCCGAGTTCGGCCCCGGTGGCGGCGATGTCCCTGCACGCATCGCGCAGCAGCAGGACCAGCGCCGTGTCCATGATGTCCTGGGTGGTGGCACCGAAGTGCAGCCAGGCCGCCACGTCAGGATTCCTCCGGCCGAGTTGCTGCAGCAACGGCAGGATCGGATACCCCACCAGCCGGGTCCCCTCGTCGAGCAGCTCGCGATCGATCTCGACGGTCTCCAGCTCGCGCCGGATCGCCTCCGCCGCCGAGTCGGGGATCACTCCACCCTCGGCCTGCGCCCGGGCCAGCGCCACCTCGACCTCCAGCCAGGCCTCGATCGTCCGGTCAGCCGAGAACGCCTCGACGAACCGCCGCTCGCCGAAGACATCCAGGAGGGGAAGTTCCATGCCGGTCATGGCGTCCACCGCAGGCTGATGCATCCGGCTCTCGGTCCGCTGGCCACCGTTCGAGCGTAGGACCTAACGCGCCGGGCACCCCAGCGGCCGGGGGCCGACCGGGTGCACCGCGCACAGCGCCGACCCCGCGGCCTGCTGTCCCCCCTGGGAAACAGTAGCCGACCGGGTGTCCCCCGTCCCCTGGTGAGGCGTCCGAACTCCGTCCGCTGCGTCAGCCGGAGGTGTGGCCGGCGGCCTCTCGGCGGGTTCGCATGCGCTCGTGGGCCTCGGGGGAGCCGTCGTGCCAGGTGCCGACCCAGGCGTCGACGGGGACCACCGGCGTGCCGTAGTTGCACTCGAAGTACTTGTGGTGCAGGTCGTGGAAGTAATCGCCGGCGGGCAGGGTGCGGTCACCGACGGTGACGATGCGGTCGAAGTTGGAGTGGCCGAGCGACGGGGCCAGGCCGGTGAAGATCTGCGTGACGATGATGACAAATGGGTTGGCGGGGATGAACAGGAAGAACACCGGCGTGGAGAAGTAGAGCAGGTGCTCGATCGGGTGCATCGACAGGCCCGACCACGGCCCGGTGTTGACGTTCTTGTGGTGGAGGTAGTGGGCCCAGCGGTACATGGGCCTGGTGTGCAGGAACCGGTGGGTCACGTAGAAGTAGCCGGCCACCAGCCAAAACGAGAAGACCGTCATCACCACCAAGTAGACGACCCAGCCTGCCCCGTCGCCCCAGCGGACGTGGGGAATGTAGTCGTTGGCGTAGCACCAGTAGAGCAGCGCCTCCCAGAAGGTCCAGAAGACGGGCGCGCTGGCGAGGCTCCAGAAGGCGTTGTCCCAAGCCTGATTACGCCACATGAAGCGGCGGGCGGTGGTGCTGAGCCAGCGTTCGTCGTACTTGAACCGCTTGTCCTGCGACCGCCGCACGTAAAGCCAGAAGTGGATGGCGCTCACCCACACGGCCACCATCACGAGGTTGCGCACATAGATCTCGGCCACCCAGCCGATCTCGAAGCGCTGCATGCGGCTCAGCGCGGGCGTGAAGTAGTTCCAGACCACCACCGACAGCCCGATGTAGAACAGCCCGTACGGCCACAGCATCAGCTTGGTGAGCTTGGTGATGTTCTTCAGCGACTCCGACGGCCTTGTCAGGAACCTGGGCGGCTCCATCGGCATGCCGTCCGGCACGTACCCCTGAGTCCTCGTCATCGACTCCCCGCTCGGGTTGGCGCCGCCGGTCGCGACGTGTGCATCTCCTCTGAGGTGAACCATAACCGGACGCCGGGCGGCGAGCATTCCGGTTGACTCCTCGCAGACAGGTCGAGAGCACTTCGAAGCCGTGGGTACTCTCACTTGCGGTCAGCATCGACATCATCGCCTACTACGGTCGTGAGCCATGAGGATGCTGCGCTTGGCCGCAGCGGCGTTCGTGCTGACTGCGGCCGTCGCAATTTCCACGTTGCTGATGGCACCAAGCACTGCCCAAGCGTGCATGTGTGTCTCCGAGGAGGCCTACGTCGTCGGCGCCGACGGCACCGAATCGCTGGTGCACTACCCGGCCGGAGCCGACGGTGCCGATGTCGCGTTCGTCGGCCGGCCGGTGTCCGAGGAGGAGATCGGTCCCTGGGAGGTGGTGGTGCTGCTGGAGGTCGACTGGGTCTACAAGGGGAATGTCGGCTCGCGCATCGAGATTCTCACCGAGACCGCCACGACGTGCGCGCTCTACCTCGCCCCCAACGTGCCCACGGGACTGCTCGCGTACAGGGATGACAACGGCGTGCTGGGTGCAGGCGCGTGTTCCCCCGCCAGGATCGCAGCGCTCAAGCACGTGTTCGGCGCCGGCTATCCACCCGACCCGTCGGTCGACGTTCCGGCAGGCAGCGTCGCCGGAGACAGCGAGGATTCCGGACCTTCCCTTGCGCTGGTGCTCCTTGTCGCGGTGGTCCTTCCCGTTGCGATCACTCTTGGGGCCGTCTGGGTGATCGTGTCACACCGCCGGAGGGGCCGGACGGCTCCGGCGGCGGAATCCCCTGAGGAGGGGAGCTAGCGGCCGGTGAGGTGTTCGACGACGGGGGCGAACTCCACCGCCGCCTCAGCGGGGATGGTGACGTAGGAGAGGCCCCAGCGCTCGCGGTGCTCCTCGAGGGCGGCGATGCACTCGTCGGCGGTTCCGAAGAGGGCGTGGGGCGACCCGAGGGCCTGCTCGACGGTGAGCCCGAAGCCGGGCGCCAGATCGGCGGCGAAGTCGCGGCGGTCATCGACGATGGTGGCAATGAACACCCCGACGCTGAGTTCGATGCCGGCGAACCGGTCCCCGGCGACGTCGCGCACCAACGCCACCTTGTCGTCGGTCGCCTCGGCAGTGGCGTTGGCCGCCACGCTCTCGTCCATGGCGCCGCTGCGCAGGTTGACGTTGACCGCCACGATGTCGGCTCGCTGGGCCGCCAGCGTCAGCATCCTCGGGCCACCTCCGGCCATCAGCAACGGCGGGCGCGGACGCTGGACGGGGGTGGGTCCCGCGTCGAGCCCCCGGATGGTGTAGTAGTCGCCGGCGAAGTCGAACGGCCCCTCGCCGAAGCAGCCGTCCATGACCGACACGGCCTCGGCCAGGCGCGCGATGCGCACTCCCGGCCGGTCCTTCGGCAGGCCGGCCTGCTCGTAGTCGGTCGTCATCCAGCCGGCTCCAATGCCGATCTCCAGCCGGCCGTCGGAGATCCGATCGAGCGTGGCGAGTTCCTTCGCCAGCACGACGGGGTGGCGGTAGTCGTTGCAGAGCACCAGGGTGCCGACCCGCAGCGTGGAGGTGGCCAGCGCCGCGGCGGTGATCGTGACGAGCGGCCCGTTGCGCGCGTCCAGATGGTCGGTCATGACCATGCATGAGTAGCCCAGGTCCTCCGCGCGGCGGGCCTGCTCGGCGATCTCGTCCTGGTTGCTGGTTCGCTCCAACGTGAGGCCGAACCGGAATGGGCGTGTCATGACTGCTCCCGTCGTGGACCGCTCCTCTGCGGCGACCTGCCGTCACGCTACCTGTGGGCGCCGACGGGCTGCCGGGTTGCTGGATTCCTGCCCCGGGATGAGTCCGGGCAGGCTCGTCGCCGGAACGACGTGCGAGCGAGCGAGTCGGAGGGCGGAGTGGGTGCAGCGTCCTCGGGGTTCAGCGCATGGCGGTGAGGACGCGGCCGACCGTGTCGTGGCTGCGGCCCACGATCCGCTCGTAGGCGTCGGGGTCGGTGGCGCCCTCGGTGACCGTCACCATGACGCAACTGCCCGACAGGTCACCGAGCGCCTCCCGTGCGGCCGGGTCGGCCAGCAATGCCACCAGGCCGGCCAGGGAGGCGGCACCCGTCTCGCCGGCCACGACGGCTGCGTCGGCCAGGTCTCGCATGGCCTGTCGGGCCGCATCGTCGTCCACCGACGTGAACCAGTCCACGCCGGTGGCCAGGCGGGGCCAGGCCACCGGTGACGGCTGCCCGCAGTTGAGGCCCACCATGATCGAGCGGTGCGGGCCGGGCACGTGCGTGAGACCGCCGGCGAGGGCCGAGGCCTGCACGCAGTTGGCGTCGCTCGGCTCCACGCCCACCAGCACGGGGCGGTGCCAGCCGGAGCGGTAGTGCGTCACCGCAGCCGACATGAACGCCCCCACGCCCATCGGCACCACCACCAGCTCGGGTTGCTCGAGGCCGCTTGCAGCGATGGCCTCGTCCACCTCGGCGAAGATGGTTGTGTAGCCCTCGATGACCTGGGCAGGGATGGTCTCGTAGCCCGGCCAGGAGGTATCGGACACCACGATGCAGCGCTCGCCGGCCTCCTGGGCGGAGCGGGCAACGGCGTCGTCGTAGTCGCCGGCAACCATCGTGACCTTGGCGCCCTCCCACTCCATGGCCTCGATGCGGGCGGCCGCCATCCCCGCGGGAACGAAGATCTGAGCGTCGAAACCCAGCAGGCGAGCCATGAAGGCCACCGCCCGGCCGTGGTTGCCGTCGGTGGCGGTGCACAACTGCAGCGGGCGCAGGTAGGCCAGCCGGGCCGCCAGTTCGTTGATGTTGCCCCAGCGGGCCGGCGGAGCACCGACGTGTTCGCAGATCGCCTGGTAGGTGGCCCAGGAGGCGCCCAGGATCTTGAACGACGGCAGACCCATGCGACGGGTCTCGGCCTTGACCAGCAGGCGTCCCACGCCCAGCCGTTCGGCCAGGTCGGGGGCGTCCAGCAGGAGTGTCGGCGAGTAGGCCGGCATCCGCCGGTGGAATCCGGCGATCTCGGGCGGCGCCGGGGGCCAGTCTCGATCCTCACGCAGGGGATTGGGGGTGACCAGTACAGACATCACGGCTCCTCGTTGAGCGTGCGGTACGGCACCAGTCTGGCGGACTCGCGTGCTTTCGCGGGGTCAGGTCGGGTAGCACGCAATGTCTATGCGACGGAGGCCGGACGAGACTGCCGATCGCCCGCCAAGTGACGGTCTCGACGACCCGAATACACCAATCCGACACAGGCGACAGGGCTGCTCCTGAGCGAATCCACCGCCGCGCTCTCCAGGATCGCGGGAACCAATCGGGCCGCTCGGGCGTCGTCGCGGGTGATGGGAACAGTCCTCGCTGTGAGCGGTGACCACACGATGACCCGATCGAGGGTGTTGGATGGTCGCGTGATCACCGTCGATTTCGACGAGTTCTACCGGGCCGAGTACGCGCCCATGGTGCGCCTCGCGCGCGGGCTCGTGGATACCTCGGAGTCTGCCGAGGAGATCGCCCAGGATGCCTTCGCCGCGGTATTCGAACGTTGGGGCCAGCTGGATGCGCCCGGCGGCTACCTGCGCACGGCCGTCGTGAACGGCGCCCGTAGCGAATTGCGCAAGCGGGAGGTGCGGCGGCGGGTGGGCCTGGGTCGGCCTCCGCAACCGACCGCGGAACGCGACTACCTCCTCGACGCCCTCGACCGGCTCCCGGTCAAGAGGAAGACGGCCCTGGTGCTCCGCTACTACGCCGGCCTGTCCGAACGGGAGATCGCCGAGACCATGGGCGTCCGCCCCGGAACGGTCAAGAGCATGGTGTCGCGAGGACTGGCGGAACTGCGGGAGGTGATCGAGCAATGAACGAGAACAGGCGGGGCGACCCCCGCCAGCACGGTGACGACGACACCCTTGGTGACGCCCTCGGAGAGGCCGTCAGCAGGGAAACCGATTCGCCGGTCGTGACTCCCCCGGTCACCGACATCGCCGAGCGGGCCGCCGCTCGGGCGAAAGCCAGGCGGGTCCGACACGGGGTGGTGAGCATCGCTGCCGCAGCGGCCCTGATCGCCGGCGGCCTGGCGGCCTGGAACACGCTGGGCGGCGACGGTGACGGGAACATCCTGGTGGCCACCCAGCCGACCGTGACCCAGACGACCGAGTCGGCGAGCACCGGAGGCGACCCGGCTGCCAGCCCGGTGGCAGTTCCCGAGAAGGAGTCCGCCACGCCCGCTCCGCAGCCCACCGACCCCCCACCTCCCGACCCGCAACCCACCGATCCACCCCCGCCGGACCCGCAGCCCGCCGATCCACCCACAGCCGAGGTGGCCGAGGAACCCGAAGACCCTGACCCCGGATCGGCGGTGCCCGATCCGAGTTCCCCAACTCCTGAGAAACTGTCCACCGGATCCACGCTGACGTGGATCGAGGTGTCCGTCGAAGCCCCTCCGGGCATCTTCGACATCTACCAACCGGTGTCGGTAGGGGACGGGCGCATCTTCGCGCGCGCCTGGGGTGAGACCGGCGACCAGATCGTCGTAACCGATGACGGCACTACGTGGACGTCCGTCCCGACGCCTGCCGGAATCGCTCCCGGGCTCATCGACATCGCCGGGGCCCGCTGGGTGGTCGCAGGCGTCGATGCTTCCGGGGCTGAACGCACGGACCGGGTCTTTTTCTCCGACGACGAGGGCGTGACGTGGACCGAGTTGGCTCTCGAGCTTGCTCCCGAGCCGGTACCCGGAGCGCCGTACTGCGTCGAGTACTCGCGTGTGCAATCGGCACTGGCGTCCGATGATCGGATCGTCGTCGTGATCGACAGCTACACCGACCTCGACCTGCAGGCTCTGCTCGTCGAGCGCGGCTATGCGCCCGACACGGAATCGATCCTGGGTCTGCACCACACGGAACGCGCCCTCATCGTCCGCGTCGGCGACGGCTCCACGACGGAGAGGCTCGAGATCGCCCACGACGAGCTGGGCCTGGCTCCCGGGCAGCCACAGCCCTGCGCGGGGCAGGACGGTCGGTACGGTCAACTCGTCCACGTCCTCACGAGCGACGGTACCCACACCGAGGAGGTACGCCGCTACGGCGGGCGGGGCGCCGCGGCGCTCAAGACTGCCGACGGCTTCTCGATCACTCTGAGCACCCACGACGGGGGACTGCTGCTCACCTCTCAGGATGGTCGCACCTGGACCGAGCGCCCCATCAGCGAGCAGGGCTACGTCCCCGTGACGCGCGGGCCCGACGGCGCCGCCTGGCGCAGTGTCTGGAACTTCGGCTCGTACCGCATCGAGCGCCTGGCCGCCGGCGGCGATCCGGGAACCGTGGCCGAGTTCGGAGACCTGCTACCCGGTCAGGTGCTCACGGCGGGCCCGGCGGGCGTGGTCGCCACAGCGTCGCCGATATCCGCCGCCGGAAGCGACTACGTGCCCGACATCCGCATCGCCAAGGACGGCTACGAACTGCGTCTCAACCAGAGGTGGGGCGGCTTGGCTCTCTGGGATCTCGCCACGGGTGTCGCCGTCTACCAGTTCGGCGGGGCCGAGATGATGCTGGCTGCCGAGCCTCCGGATGGACTCCGCATGGTCATCGAGAACGACGGGTCCACGACCATCGTGTTCGAGGATCCCGACACCGGCGCTGACCTCGTGGCCTTCACCGACGGGGACCTGGAACTCGCCGCCGCGGAACTCCCCGCCGATCCCGGACCGTTCGAGCCGCCTCCGACCTGGATCGGCTGGTCGACCGACGGCGACGCTTGGGGCTGGCAGAGCCTCAACGACGCCTTCGAGATCGACACCGGCGACACGAGTCCGCACGTCGAACTCGCCGTCGGCGAGGACTTCGTGCTCGCGCTTGTCCTTCTCGCCACCGGCAGCGAATCGCAGCCGTCCGCGAGTCCGAGCCCCGACGCCCGCTGGTTCATCGCCCCGGTGCCCTAGCCCGCGACAAGTCTCCCCCATGCCCACGCGGGCCCCGCCAGCCGGCGGGGCCCGCTTACTTCGGGTCGCTCAACAGCCGGGGCCTGCGGCGCGAGAGGTCAGCCATTGCCGCCAGCAGGGATCGTCTCGGGCGGCTGCCGAGGCGCCTTCGGAACCGTAGAGGTACGACCAGATCGACACGGTGACCGCCTCGCCGTCTCCCTCGACGGCCAGGAAAGCGGTGCCGGGGGCGGGGTGGTCGAGCACAAGGGCGATCCAGCGCGGGTCGACATCGACGACAGTGCCCGCCAGTTCGGGAGCGTCGGCCGCCGCCACCTCGATTCGGTCGCCCACTGCGGGATCCGGAGGCAGGCCGAGCCCGCCGAGCAGCGCCCTCCAGGCTGCCTCCCGGGGGCCGGCCCAGAGCGCCATGGGGATCACGGCGGTGGCGACCCGGCCGGCGAAGTGCTCCCGGTGCAGACGCAGGTTGAGCATGAACAGGCGCCAGCCCTCGATCATGCCCTCGCGGAGAGCGTCATGTTCGGGTCCGCTGCCGAAGCCCGAGTTCACCAGCCGCACCATGCAGGCGGCGTCGCCGCGGGGCTCGATCGTCCACTCGAAGCTCAGCCCGTCAACACCCTCGCCCCCGTCGAAGAGGATCCGACGGGGTGGCTCCCAGACCGCCACCCGCCCGCTCACCTGCATCTCGGGCTCCGGTCCGAACGACGCCGTGCCCACGCCACCGGCGCGTTCCTCCACGGTGTGTGGCACGTACCACGAGGAGATCCCCGGACCGGTCGCCACGGCCCACCAGACCTCATCGGGCCGCCCCGGGACCTCGATTTCCAGCCCGATGGAGCGCAGCTCATCGGACATGGTTCGCCTCCTGATCTCTGCCTTGCCCCAGGAGTTCACAGGCGGCGTCGGGACGAGATGACGCCCGTGTCGAAGCCGGCGAGCGCCAGCCCGCCGGAGAACCTGGCGTGCTCGATCTTCAGGCAGCGGTTCATCACCACGTCGAGGCCGGCGGCGACGCAGAGCCGGGCGGCTTCGGGACTCCACAGACCCAGCTGCGCCCAGAACACCCGGGCGCCGACGGCGATGGCCTCGGTGGCCACGTCGGGCAGGCCCGCGGGGCGCCGGAACACGTCCACGATGTCGGGCACCACCGGCAGAGCCTCCAGCGAGGGATAGACCGGCCGGCCGAGGATCTGCCGCTCGCGGGGGTTCACGAGATAGGTGTCGAAGTCCACCGACGACGACAGCAGATAGGTGACCACGAAGTTGCTGGCCCTCGCCCGGTCGCCCGAGGCGCCTACGACCGCGACGGTCCGCGAGCGCCGGATGATGTCCCAGCGCTCGCCGGCGTCGGGCGGCGTCCAGCCCTCGACGGCGGGGAATTCAGGCACCGGCGCCGCCCCCACGGCCCGTAGCGGCGGCCAGGGCCTGGTCAAGGTCCCAGATGATGTCCTCGACATCCTCGAGGCCGACCGAGAGCCGCACCGTGTCCGCTGACACGCCTGTGGCGGCCAGGTCGGCCTCGGAGAGCTGCTGGTGGGTGGTGGAGGCCGGGTGGATGACGAGTGTCTTGGCGTCACCGACGTTGGCCAGGTGGGAAACGAGCTGCAGCGCCTCGATGAACCTGGCTCCGGCCTCCCGACCGCCCTCGACACCGAAGGTGAAGATGGAGCCCGGGCCCTTGGGGAGGTACAACTGCGCCCGCTCGTGGTGGGGGTGGTGGGGCAGGCCGGCCCAGCGCACCCAGGCCACCCGGTCATCGGCGTCGAGCCATTCGGCGACGGCGCGGGCGTTGGCCACGTGGGCGTCCATGCGCAGCGGCAGCGTCTCCAGGCCCTGCAGCAGGAAGAACGCGTCGAAGGGCGACAGGCAGGCCCCCACGTCGCGCATCTGCTCGGCCCGCAGCCTGGTGCAGAACGCATACTCGCCGAAGTTGTCCCACCAGCGCAGTCCGTTGTAGCTGGCCACCGGCTCGGTGAAGCTCGGGAACCGCCCCGAGCCCCAGTCGAAGCGACCGGCCTCGGCGACGACCCCGGCGATGGTGGTGCCGTGCCCGCACAGGAACTTCGTGGCCGAGTGCACGACGATGTCGGCACCGAACTCCAGGGGCCGGCAGAGGTACGGGGTGGCGAACGTGGAGTCCACGACCAGCGGCAGGTCGTGGGCGCGGGCGACCTCGGCGAGGCCACTCAGGTCGGCGATCTCCCCCGCGGGATTGGCGATGATCTCGGTGAAGATCAGCTTCGTCCCCTCGCCGATGGCGGCGGCGAAGTCCCCGGCATCGGTGCTTTGGACGAAGGTTGTGTCGATGCCGAGCCGGCGCAGCGTCACGTCGAACTGCATGTACGTGCCGCCGTACAGCCCGGCGGCCGAGACGATGTGATCGCCGGCGCCGGCCAGGGACGTGAGGGCGAGGAACTGGGCCGACTGGCCGCTGGAGGTGGCCACCGCCCCGATGCCGCCCTCAAGGTTCGCCATCCGCTCCTCGAACACGTTGACGGTGGGGTTCGAGATCCGCGTGTAGATGGAGCCGTACTTCTGGAGAGCGAAGAGGTCGGCCGCGTCGTCGGTGTCCTCGAAGACGAAGGCGCTGGTGTAGTAGATCGGCGTGGTCCGCGACCCGGTCCCCGGATCGGGCCGCCCGCCGGAATGCAGGGCCCGCGTGCGAAAACCCCACTCCCGATCCGGCATGAAGGCGACGCTAGCGGCAAGCGACGTTGCCGAGTGGAGAACCGGCCGCGGTGGTGTAACGGTGCTCGGAGGCCCGGCGCGATCGAGGTGAAGTCCCCATCGTCGAACAACTAGTCTGCGGATCCGGATCGCGACCGCGTCGGCGGCCCGAGCCCGTGGGGACTTCGCTCGAGCGTGATGAGCAACCACATGAACATCAGGTCACTCAAGCAACTGTTCGGCTATGCGCACATCCTTTTGGGCTTGGCGGTGGCCGGACAGTTCGTGGCATCGCCAACCTACGACGTGGCGACAAGCACCGACGTGTGGGACGTCATCAGTTTCGCCATGGCCGTTGGCGCGGCGACTGCGCTCGTCGTGAGCCTCATGCGGATCCGCGAAGCCGGGAAGCCACCGGACCGGGCGGCCACGACCATGCTGATCGCCTCCGGGTGCCTCTTCCTGCTCTTCTACCGGCTGTGGCTCAGCTGGGAGGTGTACGACTCCGCCGAGACGCCGCCGTGGGAGATCAGACTGCTGCTCTGGTACTTCATCGACGTGCTGTTCGTCATCGTGAGCATCACGGTTGGCCGCTACCTGCTGCGCACCGCCAAGTCGCCGGCCAGCCCCTGAAGGCCCGCTGCGACGATCTGGCCATGAAGCCCCACACCGCCCTCGTCACCGGTGCGGCCTCGGGGATCGGCGCCGAGGTCGCCCGCCGCCTCGTACGGCGGGGCCACCGGGTGATCGTCGTGGACCGCACCGACGAACTGGCTGCGAGGGCCGCAGCGGACATCGGAGCCGGCTCGCTCGCCGTCGGTTGCGACCTCGCTACCGAGGCCGGCACCGCCGGGCTCTGCGAGCGCATCGCCGACGACTGGCGGGACCTGGAGGTACTCGTCTGCAACGCCGGAGCCGTCGTGCTCCGCGAGGTCGCCGACCAGAGTGCGGGTGACTTGGACCGGCAACTCGACGTCATGCTGCGCAGTCCCATGCAAGTCATCCGCGCCGCCATCCCGGTGTTCACGGAGCGCGAACGAGGCCACATCATGGCCACCGTGTCCCTCAGCGGGATATGCCCGATGCCGACGACGGCCGCCTACTCGGCCGCCAAGGCGGGGCTGCGAGCCTTCCTTGCCGCGCTCAACGTCGAACTGACCGGCACGGGGGTCCACATCAGCGGCATCTACCCCACCGCCATCGACACACCCATGCTCCGGCAGGCCGTGTCCGGCGATGGCAGCCTCGAGTACCTCAACCGCGTCCGAACCGTCGACGATGTGGCCGACGCCTACGAGCGCGCCCTGGACAGACCGAGGCTCGAGATCTACGTCCCCTATCGCGACGGCTTCACGGCCCGGGCCGTCCAGTGGACCCCGGGGATGATTCCCAGGACCCTGCCGCTATTCCGCTTGATGAGCAGGCGGAACCGCCGGGAGTATCTGCGGCGGATCACGGAATGATCCGAGGCTGAGCCTCACAGGCGATCAGGCCGGCGTCGAGGACGCTCCCCTAACCTCCGGCCCGGGTCGAGGCCAGAGACTCGGCGACGACCTCGGCTGCAGCCTCGTTGACATCGTCGGCCGACATGGCCCGCGGCAGGTCGGCAATGGCGGCCGCGAGCGGTTCGACCGCTTCGGCGGCGCGCGGCGCCCAGCGGTCGGCCCAGACCTGGAAGACCTCCCCGTTCGCCGGCCGCTCCCGCACTGCGTAGCGGGCCAGGGCCGTGCTCCAGCGCAGGTTTCGTTCCGCATCGTTGGCCAGGCTGGCCAGCAGCAGCCACGTGAGATCGTCCCCGTTGGCGCGGGCGACCTGCCCGAACGACCGAAAAAGTGCCGAGTCCAGGGCCGGCCACAGCACGAGATTCACCGCGGTCAACGCCTCACCGAACTCCGATGCCGCCAATGCAGCCTCAACCGCTCGCCTCGTCGGCTGCCAGGAAGGTGTGTCCTTCCACACTGCCCGATCGCGGGCCGCGAAGGAGCGGGTCCGGTGCCGCATCTGCAGCCGCCGGGTCCGCTGGGCCACGACGCTGGTAGCCCGCAACAGGTCGGCCGCCGCGAAGGCGGCCGCGTTTGCCGCCGTGGAGGTCGGAGCCAAGACCCCCAGATAGGACTCCACCTGCTGCAGCCCGTAGAGCGGGTAGCGCAACGGCGTAAACAGTTCACCCAGCGCGTCCAGCCATTCCGGGCCCAGCAAGAAGTCGTGCGCGGCCCTGTCATACTTGTTCATCACCCCGTGTACGACCTTCTCGGCGTCCTCCTGGAGCATCACATAGCGCCCGTAGGTCAACTCGTCGGGATCGCTGAACCCATGCCACCGCTCGCAGTACAGCGCGGATGCGCCGGGACCGTTCGGCCCACCAGACGCAGGATCACCGTCGCCCGCCGCACGGGTCTCGCCTCGCCCCCTGCGGACAGCCCGGTCGAGGTCGTGGGTCACGAACTCGTACTCACTGCCGACGCGGCGCCTCCCGCCGTTGGACGTTCGTTCCTCGGGCTCGTAAGCGGGCTCGTTCATGTGGGACCTCCCGCTGCCGCACAGGCGGCCGGGGAGATGACCGACGGCAACCAATGCATCGCCTCTCCGTTTCGGTTCCGTTGTCGGGCTCATCGCCAACCGGCACACAACGTCGAGTGTCAGATGCTCGATGATCGAGTGACCGTCACGTTAGAGGGCATATATGCCGATATATGTCGAGCTAGTTGGATTATTTTCGCGAAATTACCTACTAGTTCGCCTGGGCTCAGTTCCGGCTCTCGCCGCCGCTGGGCCCCTCACTCCGGAGTGTCAGCCCGTGTCGCGGCCAGGGACGCAGCGACAGCGGAGACCGCCGCGCCGGTGATGTCGTCGGCCGACATGGCCCTCGGCAGATCGGCGATCGTCGCCGCGAGGGGTTCGACGGCCTCGAGCACGTGCAGCCCCCAATGTGCGACCCAACTCTGGAAGCACTCCTCGTTGGCCGGCCGCTGTCGAACCGCGTAGCGGGCCAGCGCCGTGCTCCAGCGGCGGTTGCGCTCGGCATCCTTCGCCAGGCTGGCCAGAAGCAGCCATGTGAGATGGTCCTCGTTGGCTCGGGCGACCTGCCCGAAAGATCGGAACAGCACCGAGTCCAGAGCCGGCCACAGCATCAGGTTCACGGCGGTCAGCGCCTCGCCGAAGTTGGACGTGGCCAACGTGGCCTCCACGGCGCGCCGTGTGGGTTGCCAGATGCCCATGTCCTCCCACACCGACCGGTCGTGGATCGCAAAGGAACGAGCCGGGTTGCGCATCTGCAACCGCCACGTCCGCTGCGCCACGGCGCTGGTCGCGCGCAGGAGGTCGGCGGCGGCGAACGCTGCCGCGTTCGCCGCATTGGAGCTCGGTGCCACCAACACGAGGAACGACTCCGCCTGCTGCAGACCGTAGAGCGGGTAGCGCAGCGGCGTGAGCAGGACAGCCAACGCGTCGAGCCAATCGGGACCGAGCACCGAGTCGTGCGCGGCCCTGTCGTACTCGTCGAGCACGCCCCCCAAGACCGTTTCGGCGTTGTCCTGCAGCGTGACGTAGCGCCCGTACGTCAACTCGTCGGGATCGCTGAAGCCATGCCACTCGTCGCAGTGCAGCGGAGACGGCAGCCGCCCCATGAGCTGCCCCACGGGGTCGGGCCACCTTGCGCTCGCCTCGGCGGCGTCGGACCTGCCGTGACGGATGGCGCGGTCCAGACCATGGGTGAGATACTCGTACTCGCTCGACAGGCGGTGCGTCTCCCCGTTGGAACCGCTGCTGTGCGAATCGCCGCTCGACGTGGTCACGCGCCACCTCCCTGCGCGCCGACGTGAACGCCGCCGACGACCCCGGCGCGCCGGCCCTGGAGCCGCGGGGGTGGCTCGGCGATCTCCTCCGGCAGATCCCGACTGGTCCGCCAGGATCGATTTGCCAGTGCCAACCGGGTAGCACTGGAGATGGCCACCAATTGCTCTCGCATCGCATCTCCTTTCTGACGCCGTTGCCAGAGTTGCCGCCACCGGCCCGGCATCCAGAGGCCGGGGCAGGGTGGATAGCAACGTTCACCGTATAGCTGCGCGGTCGGAGCCACTGTCACTTAGCGCCAACTCATTACGCGGATCTTTCTTTCATTCCATTGTTGACAGTCGTTCTGCCGTGGCGCATCGGGCGCTGCCAGGAGCGTCCGTGGCGGCATAGCCTTGATTCGCGTCTCCGGAGGGGCGCTCCACTCGATCCCCGCAGGAGCCGGGTGGCCATCGCTGCGATCCGAAACAGTCGGGAGGTACACGTGCACGAGTCGCTGGCAGGCAAGGTCGTCATCGTGACCGGTGCCGGACGGGGCATCGGCCGCGCCATCGCGGAGCGATTCGCGGGAACCGGCTCGAACGTGGCCGTCAACGATGTCGACGCTGACGCAGTCGACGATGCCGTGGGGTCGATCCGTGCCGCAGGCGGCAGCGCCATGGCCGCCCCGGCAGATGTCTCCGACAGCACACAGGTGCACGTCATGGTCGACGCAGTCATGGAACTGCACGGCCGCATCGATGTGCTCGTCAACAACGCCGGGCTCAACGGCCCGATGCTGCACTTCTTCGAAGCCGACGAGGAGTGGTGGCGCCACATCGTGAACGTGAACCTCACCGGGCACTTCCTCGTGTCGCACCCGGTGGCGCGCATCATGGCGCGCCAGGGCGGCGGCTGCATCATCAACATGTCCTCCGGCGGAGCCACTCGCGCTCACCGCTGCTTCACCGCCTACGACGCCGCCAAGGGCGGCGTGGAGGGACTCACCCGGGCCATGGCACTGGACCTGGGGCCCTACAACATCAGGGTCAACGCCCTCATGCCGGGCACGGTCGACACGGTGGGAATGAGCCCCGAGGCTCGGGCGCTGCGTGGCGAGAATCTCCCGCTGGGGCGCATGGGTGACCCGTACGACATGACCGGGGCCGCACTGTTCCTGGCATCCGACGACGCCGAGTACATCACCGGCGATGTGCTGCGAGTGGACGGCGGCATGCTCGCCCAGCAGCGCTCGGCCACCGTCGACATCATGCCGCCGGAGAACTTCCCCCCGCTCCAGGAGGTCTGACTGTGCCGCCGCGCACCTGGATTCCGGCCTTCGCCGGAATGACGAGAGAGGTCGGGGACGCCGGGGGCCGACCGGCGGAGCGATTTCGCCAGACGCTCCCGACGGCGGCCACCGGCGGCCCCGACCGGGCACCCGCCAACCACCGGGTTGAGAGCCAGTGCCGATCGGGGATTCGCTAGCCGTGCCGCTGCGCATCGGCGCCGACGTGGGAGGCACCTTCACCGACGTGGTGCTGGAACGGGAGGACGGCCGCTTCGTCTCGACCAAGGTGCTGACCACCGGCCGTCCCGAGGAAGGCGTGCTCGCGGCGGTGACCGAGTTGGCTGCCGGCAACGACGTCGACCTCGCTGAGGTGACCCAGATCATCCACGGCACCACGCTGGCCACCAACGCCCTCATCCAGCGCACCGGTGCCAGCACCGCGCTCGTCACCACTGCGGGGTTCCGCGACGTGATCGAGACCCGCACCGAGAGCCGCTTCGAGCAATACGACCTCGACATCGTCCTGCCAACGCCGCTGATCGAGCGCAAGGACCGCTACGTCGTCGCCGAGCGCCTCAACGCCCGGGGCGAAGTGCTGGTGCCTTTCGACGAGTCCGGCGCCCGCGCCGTCCTGGCGGATCTGATCGAGGGCGGCTACGAGTCCGTCGCCGTGGGCTTCATGCACAGCTACCGAAACGGCGACCACGAGCGCCGCTTCCGTGACCTGCTCCTGGAGGCCGCGCCCGGCGTCGCCACCTCGCTCAGCTGCGAGGTCTCGCCCCGGATGCGCGAGTTTGAGCGCTTCAACACCACCTGCGCCAACGCCTACGTGCAGCCGCTGATGGCCTCCTACCTGTGGCGCCTCGAGTCCGAGTTGCGCCGGCTCGGTGCAACCTGCCCGCTACACCTCATCCACTCCGGCGGCGGACTGCTGAGCGTGGAGGTTGCCGCGGCGTTCCCCGTGCGACTGGTGGAGTCGGGGCCGGCGGGCGGCGCCGTGTTCGCCGCCGATCTGGCCGCCCGCCACGGCCGCGATCGGATCTGCTCATTCGACATGGGCGGCACGACAGCCAAGATCGCCCTCATCGAGGACCACGTGCCGCGCACCGCCGCCAGCTTCGAGGTGGCGCGGGAGGCCCGGTTCAAGAAGGGCAGCGGCATGCCAATCTCGATCCCGGTGATCGAGATGCTGGAGATCGGCGCCGGCGGCGGCTCCATCGCCACCACCGACGCCCTCGGGCAGATCCGCGTCGGGCCGCGCAGCGCCGGCTCGGAGCCCGGCCCGGCCGCCTACGACCTCGGCGGGGACGATCCCACCGTGACCGACGCCGACGTCTGCCTGGGCCGTCTGCATCCCGACACCTTCGGCGCCAAGGACATCTCGCTGTCACCCCACCTGGCCACCGGGGCGATGGCATCGATCGCCGCGCCCCTGAACCTCGACACTGTGACGGCCGCAGTCGGTGTCACCGAGGTCGTCGATGAGAACATGGCGAACGCGGCCCGCGTCCACGCCGTCGAGAATGGCAAGGACCTCAGCGGCTTCTCCATGGTGGCCTTCGGCGGTGGCGCGCCGGTGCATGCCGTCCGGCTCATGGACAAGCTCGGCCTGAGCGAGGTGCTGGTGCCCACCGGCGCCGGGGTGGGCTCGGCCATCGGATTCCTGCTGGCGCCGTTCTCCTACGAGGCGTCGCGCAGCTTCTACACCACCGTCGAGGACTTCGACGACGAGGCGGTCAACGACACACTCGCCCAACTCACCGCCGAGGCGGAGGCCTTCGTGCGGCGGGGCACCGATGCGCCGCTCATCACCCAACGCCAGGCGTCGATGCGCTACCGGGGCCAGGGCTGGGAGATCCCGGTGGAACTGCCACCGGGCCGCGTCACCGCGCTAGCACTCGGCGACGCCTTCACAGCCGCCTACGAGGCGCACTTCGGGCGCGCCATCGAGGACCTCACCATCGAGGCGGTGAGCTGGTCGGTTCGGGTGTCGTCGCAGCAGGCGGCCCGGAGACTCGTCTCTCCCGTGGCCGGGGGCGCCGTCGTGACGGCGGGGGCCCGGCGAGAGGTTCACGATCCGGCCACCGGCAGATCCTCGGTGGCCGGAATCGTGGAACGGGCCGCGCTGGTCCCGGGCGAGCAGGTGCAGGGACCGGCCTTGATCACCGAGGAACAGACCACCACGGTGCTGGGGCCCCACCACCGCGCCGTCGTCGCCGCCGACGGCACGCTCGTGATCCGCTCGGAGACGGCTCCGGAAGCCCGGACCGGCGCCGGTGAGTCGACCACCACCGATCAGGCGGCTCCCGCGGGAATCGGCACCGACCCCGGCGAAGTGCAGTTGCAGGTCATGTGGAACCGCCTTATCTCGATCGTGGAGGAGCAGGCCCGCACCCTGGTGCGCACCGCTTTCGCCACGTCGGTCCGCGAGGCGGGCGACCTCTCGGCGGGAGTGTTCGACCGCCAGGGCCGCATGATCACCCAGGCCGTGACCGGCACGCCCGGCCACGTCAACACCATGGCCGCTGCCGTCGGCCACTTCATCGCCGACATCGGTCCCGACACCATCGCGCCGGGCGACGTCTACATCACCAACGACCCGTGGAAGGGCACGGGCCACCTGCACGACTTCACCGTCACCACCCCGGTGTTCGTCGGCGACGACCTCGTCGGCTTCTTCGCCTCCACCGCCCACGTGGTCGACGTCGGAGGTAGGGGTTGGGGTCCCGACGCCCGCGAGGTGTACGAGGAGGGGCTGCGGATCCCGATAATGCGCTGGGCCGACAGGGGCCGGCTGAACCGCGACCTCATCAACATCGTGCGCCACAACGTGCGCGCCGCCGACTACGTGATCGGCGACCTCCACGGCCTGGCCGCCTGCAATGAGGTGGGGCGCCGGCGTCTTCTCGCCATGTTCGAGGAGTTCGATGTCGCCGATCTCACCGAGGTGGCCGGCTTCGTGTTCGACCGCACGCGCCAAGCCACCCTGGAGGCGCTGGCGGCGGTGCCCCCGGGCACCTACCGCAACGAGATGCGAGTGGACGGCTACGGCGACCCTGTTGATCTCGCCGTGACACTCACCGTCACCTCCGAGGGCATGCACGCCGACTTCGATGGCACCTCGCCCATCAGCCCACTGGGCATCAACGTGCCGATCACCTACGCCCAGGCGTACTTCACCTACGGGATGCTGGTGGCACTGGCGCCGGAGCTGCCCAACAACCATGCCTCGCTGTTCCCGTTCACCGTGGGCGCACCGCCGGGCGTCATCCTCAACGCCACCGAACCGGCCCCCATCGCGGTGCGCCACGTGATCGGCCACTTCGTGACCGATCTCTGCCTCGGCGCCCTGTCACAGGCCCTTCCCGAAGTGGTGCCCGCCGAGGGATCCGGGGCGATCTGGAACTTCCAGGCCAGCGCACGAACGGCCGATCCTGCCACGCCGCTGCCCCCCGCCGAGATCCTCATGTTCAACAGCGGCGGCACCGGCGCCCGCCCCAGCCTCGACGGGTTAACCGCCACAGCGTTCCCGTCGGGAGTGATGACGATGAGCGCCGAGGCCACCGAGCAGGTGGGCCCGATCGTGGTCTGGCGCAAGGAGATCCGCCCCGGCAGCGGCGGGGCCGGCCGCCAGCGCGGCGGCTTGGGCCAGATCATGGAGATCGGTCCGACCGACGGCTACCTGTTCGAGTTCTCCGCCATGTTCGACCGCGTCGACAATCCGGCGCGTGGCCGCGCCGGCGGCGGCGACGGCGCCCCAGGTCGCGTCTATCTCGACGACGGCACACCGTTCGCCACCAAGGGCCGCCACACGGTGCCCGCCGGCCGGCGACTCATCCTGGAGCTGCCCGGCGGCGGCGGCTTCGGCGACCCGGCCGAGCGCAACCCTGCGCTGGTGGCCAACGACCGGCTTCAGGGCTACGTGGTCTGAGGTCGAAGACCCGTGAGACGGGCCACGTGAACACCACCCCGATCCCACCCCTGCGCACCACCCCCCGGCGGTCCTCCTACGACGTGGTGATCGTCGGCGGCGCCGTGATGGGCTCGTCGGTGGCCTGGTTCCTCTCGGCCAACGACGACTTCGACGGCAGGGTGCTGGTGGTGGAGCGCGACCCGTCGTATGAGTTCACCTCCACGGCACGCACCAACAGCTGCATGCGTCAGCAGTACTCCAATGAGCTCAACATCCGGATCAGCCAGTTCAGCGCCGACTACGTGCGGAACTTCCGCCGCTGGATGGGCGACGACCCCGAGGTCCCCGATCTGGCTGTCCATCACTTCGGCTACCTGTATCTGGCCGGCGACGAACGATTCGCCGCCACCTTGCGCGCCAGCCAGGAACTCCAATGTTCCCTCGGTGCGGGGACCGTGATCATGACGCCGGAGGAGATCGTGGCGGAATACCCCTTCTACAACGTCGACGACGTCATGTGCGGGAGCCACAACACCGTCGACGAGGGCTGGTTCGACTCGGCCACGATGTTCGACTGGTGGCGCCGCAAGGCCCGGCAGGCCGGCGTCGAATACCTGACGGACGAGGTCGTGGCCATCGACCGCACCGACGGCGCCATCACGGGCGTCGCGTTGGCGAGCGGCGAGACGGTCGCCTGCGGCGTTCTCGTCAACGCCTCGGGGCCCCGCGGCGCGACAACGGCCCGGATGGCCGGTCTCGAGCTTCCCGTGGAACCGCGCAAGCGCTACACCGTCGTCTTCGACGCCGCCGAACCGCTCTCCCGGGCGCTGCCGCTCACGATCGACCCGACCGGCGTGCACGTGCGCACCGATGGCGACGTCTACGTAGCTGGGTCGACGCCGGAGATCGACCCGGCCGTTCCGTTCGACGACTTCCGGATGGACACCGACGTCTGGGAGGAGCAGATCTGGCCCGTGTTGGCGCACCGCATACCCGCCTTCGAGCGCGCCAAGATGCTGAGCCAGTGGGCCGGGCACTACGCCCACAATGTTCTCGACCACAACGCCGTGATCGGCCCCCACACCGAGGTCGGAAACTTCATCTTCATCAACGGCTTCTCCGGCCACGGGATGCAGCAGTCCCCCGCCATGGGCCGTGGCGTGTCGGAACTCATCACATACGGCGGGTACCGGACCCTCGACCTCACCCCGCTGGGCTACGACCGCATCGCCCGCGGCGAGCCCTTCCTCGAAACCGCCATCATCTGAGCTCGGGACCGGCCGGACCCGGCGCCCTCACCGCCCGGTTCGCTGTTCCGCCAACCACTCCAGAATCACTCCGACCAGTTCGTCGGAGTGTCGTCGATCGCTGAAGAGGTGGTCGGCGCCGGCGACGGTGCGCCGCGTGGCCGAGCCGGCCACCCCCAGCGCCTCGGTCTGCTCGCGCCCCACCACATCGTCGGCGCCGGCCTGCACCACCAGCAGCGGCCGACCCAGCCCGGCGGCCGCCGCAGCGACGTCGTGGCGGCGCAGGTCGTCCAGGAAGTCCCTCCCGATCAGCACCGGCCGCGACCCGATCACCACCTCGCCAGAGCCGCGCTCTCGGATCCTCCGCCGCGACTCCGCGTCGAAGAGATGCTCAACGTGGGTCGCCGAGGCCGGCGAGGCCACCGCCACCACCGCGGTCACCGTGTGCAGGCGTGACGCCGCCAGGATCGCCGCCGCCCCACCGAGGCTGTGACCGACCAGCACGCACGGCCCGACACCGAGCCGGATCAGCGCCACCGCGGCTTGCGTGAGGTCGCTCACGTTGGTCGCCACGGTCGTGTCGGCAAGCCGGCCGCCGCTCTCCCCGAGACCGGTTAAGTCGAAGGCCAGGGTCTGGTAGCCACCGCCCGCCAGTCCCTTGGCGATGCGTGTCGTGGTGAAGAGGTCCTTCGAACAGGTGAAGCAGTGCGCGAGTAGAGCCGCCCCAACTACCTCGGTGTCGGAACTGGGGCGGTACAGCGTCCCGGCGAGCCTCGCGCCCGCACCCCCCGAGAACTCGATCGGCTCGACGGACGGCTGAGAATGCACCGGCGACCTCAGACGGGATTACCCATCTGCCGGGTGAACTCCCGGGCCAGTGCCCGATTGATGTCGTCGGGCACCGGTTGTGCACCGTGAGCCAGCGACGCATGGTCCCGGGCCACGCGTTCGAGCGAACGTGCCTGCATGGCGAACCCCATGTCCATGGACTCGATGGTGTTGCCCTTGGGCTGGCTGCCGGCCAGATTGAACATCCGCCCCTCTGCGATGAGATCGATGGTCCTGCCGTCTTCGAGAACGTGCCGGACCAGAACATCTCCGAGGGGGATCCGCTCGGCGGTCTGTGCGTCCAGCGCGGGAACATCGATCTCACGGTCGAAGTGGCCCGTGTTGGCCAGCAGGATCCCGTCCGGCGCCAGCCGGAGTTCGTCGACGCCGATCACTCCGTCGACCCCTGTGGCGGTGATGGCGACGTCCGCGTCGGCGATCAGTGCAGTGACGTCACCAACCCTGAAGCCGTCGAGTGCCGCTTCGAGCGCCTTGATCTCGTCGATCTCGGCGACGGTGACCTCGGCCCCGTTGGCTCTCATGTAGTGCGCTATCCCGCGCCCGCACCAGCCGTAGCCGACGATCATGAACCGCTTGCCCTGAGGCATGAGGTTGGTGATCCGGCAGAAGGACTCGTACGTCGACTGACCGACCGCGTGCTTGTTCTCGACGAGCGCCTTGAGAGGCGTGTCGTTGATCACGATGATGGGGAAGTTCAGCTGTGGCGCCAACTCCCCGGCGAGGATGTTGTGTCCCGATGTCGTCTCCTCGGTCCCGCCGAGCACCGCCAGACCCCGGTCCACAACGCGCCGTGCCAGGTCTGCACCGTTGTCCAGCAGGATGTCGGGGTTCGAGTCCAGGACTCCCTCCACATGCCGGAGGTGTCGCTCGAGGGAGTCTGAACCGCTGCCGCGGGCATCGATACCCCGGGTGTTGAGGTAGGCGACCACGTCGTCCTGGGATGTGCCGTAGTTGCCAGTGGCGACGATGTCGGCGCCGCCGGCCTTCAGGGCCAGCAGCAGGACCGCGGTCTTGACCTCGAGATGCAGCGAGACCCCGATGCGCAGCCCGGCGAAGGGTCGGGTGGCCTCGAACTCGGTCGCGATCCGACCGAGCAGCGCCATGTTCGACGAAGTCCACAGAATGCGATGCGCTGTCTCGTCGACCATGTGGGGAGCCCTCCCGATCCGGCCGCCGACCCGGTGCGACCCGCGGTGAGCCTAGGCGCCGAGCAATCGGCAGTCGTCGCCGGCGGCCCTGGATTCCGGCCTTCGCCGGAATGACGAGGCCTTCGCCGGAATGACGAGGCCTTCGCCGGAATGCCGATGTGGAGCCGGAGGCGCGCTGAGCAGGAAGAGGGGTGTGGGTGGGGCCGGTGGACGGCCCCACCCACAGTGTCTGTTACGAGGTGACTAGCCCTCGAACTTGTGTGCCACCTGGTTGAGGATCTCGAGGTGACGCTCGGAGTCCACGGCGACCTGATCGGCGATCTCGCCGTCGGGGCCGAAGATCTGGACCACGGGGATGACCGCGTTGATGCCGCCGGGGCTGAAGGTGGCCGGACCGGTGACACCCTCGTAGTCCACGTCGGTGCCCGCCCGGATCAGGGCCAGGCAGTTGCTGTACGTGTAGCACTTCGTACCCGGCGCGGAAGACACCTTGTGCATGGCCGGCGCCCAGTCCGAGCCCTTCACCGAGCCTGCTTCCTCGATCGCCAGCGCGGTGAGGATCAGGAGGTCGTAGGTGGTGAAGGAGTAGGGGTCGTCAGCAATCGTGTGCTGGGTGTAGGTGGGGTTGCCGTCCCAGAGCGGTTGGTAGAAGTCCCAGGCCGGGTTGTCCTGGCGGTGGAACGACGGGTAGGCCACGATCTCGTGCGACGCCAGTGCCTCGGCGGTGGCCGTGGCGGCGAACTCGGGCTCGGACCAGCCGACCTCACCGATGATGGTTCCGGCCCAGCCCGCCTCGGCGAACTGCTTCACCATGATGGCGCTCTCAGTGGCCTGGGCGAGGATGATCACGGCGTCGGGCGCCGCGTCCACGGCCCGCTGCACCTCGGTCCGGTAGGAGGACTGCTCGCCGGGGGCGTCGATGCGCTCCAGCAACTCGATGCCGATGACATCCAGCGCCTTCTCGGTGGCGTCGGCGGTGAGCTGGTAGCCGGCGGTGGGTGTGGTCATGATGACCACTCCCTCCGCACCGAGAGCCTCGGCGTACAGCGCGTTGGTGACGCCCTGGCCCTCGTCGCTGCCCTGTGCCCGGAAGATCGGCTCGCCGGCTTGTCCACCCACGTTCACGGGGATCACGCCGCCGTGGACCGTCGGCATGAGCGGCCCGTCGTTGTCGGCCTGCCAGTCCAGCATGAAGTCCCGGTACGTGAAGTACTCGTGAGCGGAGCTCAACACGATGTCGACCCCGTCCTGCTCGAGCAGCTTGCGGACCGCCTGGGCCTCGCCGACCGTCCCGATGTCCTCGTGGATTATCTCGATCGGCCGCCCGAGTGGCGGATCCAGGTTGATCACCTCGTTGATCGGGAAGTCCACCTGGGATGCCAGCAGGTCGCCGACCGAGGCGAAGTCGCCGGTGAAGTAGGCGAGGTCGCCCAGCACGATCGGCTCGGCCTCAGGCTCGGGAGCCGGCTCCGGCGGTGGTGGCGGTTCGGGTGCGGGATCCGGCGATGGTGCGGGAGCGGGAGCGGGATCCGGCGCCGCGGCACCGTCGTCGTCGTCACCGCAGGCGGCGGCCACAAGGCTGACCGCCAGCAGTACTGCTCCCCCTCGCCACAACCAGCTGCGCGAGCGCCTGGCGCCCGCTGTCCGTTGGTGTGTGGTTTTCATATTTTGTATCCTTTCCTCAGTTGGTCGGTTGTGAGGTCTTCGGCGTCAACGATCGTCATCGCCTCTCCGAGGCTGAGCACCATCGCCCGATCGGCCACCTCCAGTGCCTTCGTTGCGTTCTGCTCGGTGATGATGATCGCCACCTGCTTAGTCTCGTGGATTTCACGAATCCTGTCGAAGAAGTTCTCGACGTACAGCGGGGACAGACCCGCCGTTGGCTCGTCCATCAGCAGGAGCTTGGCGTCTTGCATCAGGGCCCTTCCCGCAGCCACCATTTTGGTCTCCCCGCCGCTCAGCGTGCCAGCCCGCTGGTTGCGCAAGTCGGCGAGAGCGGGGAACAACTCCATGATCTCGTCGATCCGATCGCCGCGCGCGCCCTTGGCGACGAGACCGCCGACCCGGAGGTTGTCCATGACCGTGAGGTCGGGGAACACGCCTCGCTCCTGGGGGACCAAACCGATCCCCAGGGCGGCGATGCGCCAGGGCGCGATGCCCGAGATCGTCTGGCCGCCGAAACGGATCCGGCCGGCCGTGAGCGGCAGGAGTCCCGCGATGGCCGAGAGCAGTGTTGTCTTGCCGGCACCGTTCGCCCCGAGGATGGCGAAGACCTCCTCGCCGACGGAGAAGTCCAAGCCCTTGATCACGTCGATGTCGTCGTAGCCGCACCAGACGCCGCTCGCCTCAAACATGGCCGCTCCCGAGGTACTTCTCCACGACCGTGCTGTGCGCGCGGATGTAGTCGGGGTCACCCTCGAGGATCACGTCGCCCTCGGCCATGAAGTGGACGATGTCGCTGAAGCCCCAGATGACGTCCAGGTCGTGCTCCACGATGATCACTGACATGCCCTCGGCGACCTTGGTGCGCAGCATCTTGATGACCTGGGTGGTCACCTCCTCGGAGAGGCCCGCCGTGGGCTCGTCCAGCAGCAGGATCTTCGGCTCGAGGAGCAGGCAGCGGATGAGGTCCAGCAGCTTCTTCTCCCCGGCGGAGTGGGCGAAGCCGCCGGGCTCGGAGAACTCGAAGACGTCCAGGTAGCCCTGGATCTCCTCACCGTAGGTCTCCACGACATGGCGCTCCCGGTAGATCCGGTGAGGCCGCTCGTCGCGCCGTTGCGCCGCGGCCAGCAGCAGCGAGTCCCAGATGGTGAGACCCGCGAAGTCCTGGGTCACCTGGTTGGTCTTCACCACGCCGAGGGAGGCGATCCGGTGCGGCGCCAGCTTCGACAGCATCACCTCCGACGAGCCGTCCTCGAGCACCACCGCCCCGGTGTCGGCATGGGTGGAGCGCATGATGAGACGCATCAGGGTGGTCTTGCCCGCGCCGTTGGGGCCGATGAGGCCTTCCACGGGCTTGGCGCCCAGCACCAACTTGTCGATGTTCACGACGGTCTGATCACCGAAGCTCTTGGTGAGACCGCTGATGCGGATCGTTGCGCGACCCCCCGGGGTGCTGCCGTTGCCCTCAGACACGGGACAGCCCCTTCACGTGCCGCTCCCGGCGCATGCCGCCCAGGATCCCCAGCGGGCGGAACAGCAACACGAAGATCAGCAGCGCCCCGAAGATGATCTGCTTGGTGACCGGGAAGGCGTGCTCCAGCAGATCCTTCGGCAACGGCACGTACAGCTTGATGGCGATGTCGAAGAGGCCCACGGTCAGCACCGCTCCTACGAAGGCTCCCAGAGGCCGCTGCTGGCCGCCCAGCACCAGGGCGGTGATCACCGACACGGTGATCGCCACGGTCAGCTGGGTGGGGAACAGGAAGTGCACGATCGGGCCGTAGAGGCCGCCCAGGGCGCCCATGCCGGCCGAGGTGAGCGCCATCACCCCCACCTTGGTGCGCTTGACGGGCTTGCGAAGACTGCGCGCCAGGGGCTCGTTGGTGCCGGTGGCGATCAGCAGGCGCCCGTAGGGCGAGCGGTGGACCCTGCGGGCGTACCAGAGCAGCACGCCGGTGACGCCGAAGAGGATCGCCAGCCACGCCAGATCGGTGCGATCACCGATATCGAAGGGGAAGTCGATGGTGCCCAGGCCCACCCGGCCGCCGGTGATGTCCTTCTCGCTCTCGATGGCCAGCAACACGATGGTCGCCACGGCCAGGGTGGCAGCCAGCACACCGTCGTCGTCGAGGTCGGCGATCACCCAACCCGTGATCAGGCCGAGCACACCACCCGCCGCGGTCGCCGCCAGCAGGGCCAGCCAGAATCCCACGTCGTAGGTCACCTGCATGATCCCGAAGGTGTAGAGACCCGCACCCCAGAACCCGGCCACGCCGAAGTTGCCGATCCCGGTCACACCCAGCTGCAGGTGCAGCAGGATCCCCAGCCCGACGATCATCATCAGCGTGTAGGTCCCGAAGATCAGGAACGCCGGCGACCCGAAGAGGTAATCCCACACGGCGCTCATCACTCAGACCTTGGCCAGCTCACGGAAGCGGTTGCCCCGCAGCTTCAGCACGATGATGAAGGCCACCAGCAGCACGATCTCGGCCCGTAGCGGGGCGATCTCCAGCTTCAGGGCCGACAGCAGCACGCCGGTGCCCATGCCGGCCAGGATCACGCCGCGCAGACCCCGCGTCCCGCCCACCAGCACCACCAGCAGCGTCAGCAGGAAGCGATCCCAGCCCAGTCCCGGCTTGGCGGAGGAGCCGACGCCCCAGAAGGCGCCCGCCAGACCCCCGGCCGCGCCCGCCATGAACCACATGATCAGAGTCGTCAGGAGCGGGTTGATGCCGCTCACCTTGGCCAGGTCGGCGTCGCTGGCCAGCGCCCGCACCTGGCGTCCCCAGACGGTCTTCTGCACGAACAGGTAGAAGAGCAGCGCCAGGACCACCACCAGGATGAAGGCCGTGAGCTGGAAGGAGGTGAACCCCACGCCGAACAGCTTCATGAAGGTGGGAGGCGGCGTCTCGAAGAAGCGGGCCTCATAGCCGAACACGAACTGCAGGGCGTAACGCAGCAGCACCGAGAGTCCCAGCGAGATGATGATGACCTCCACGACGCCCACACCCCGGCGCTCGGCGGTGCGGAACACCACGAGGTAGGTGACGCAGCTCAGCACGCCGGCCAGGATCCCGGAGACGGCCAGGCTCAGATAGAAGCTGGCCCCGAAGACGACGTTGACCCACTGCGCGAAGTAGGCGCCCAGCGTGATGGTCTCGGCGAAGGCCACGTTGA
>JAPPDX010000029.1 GCA_028824415.1 bacterium
ACGGGGGAGACCGCTGAGTAGTGCTGCGCATCGACCAGTTCGTCGTTCCGGCGGAGGCCGGAATCCATTCACCGGCCACATGACCTGCGCTGCCCGTCGACGGCGGGATCCGAACCTGCGCGTGGCAACTGTCCGGCGGAGTATCGAGGCCGGGCGATGAGCGCGCCACAGGTTCTGGAGCCTTACCCGTACGACCGCCTGGGTCGCCTGCGGGGCTTGGCCGAGGAGCAAGCGGGGGGTTGCGTGGACCTCTCGATCGGCGACCCGTGCGATGCGCCGCCGCCGTCCGCTGTGGAGGCCCTGGCCGGCTCGGGCGCCGAGCGCTCCTATCCCAGTTCGGTGGGCACACCGGCATTCCGGGCCGCGGCCGCCGGCTGGCTGGAGCGGCGCTTCGGTGTGGAGGTGGCCTCGGGGGGTGTGATGGCGTGCGTGGGCACCAAGGAGTTGGTGGCCTCGTTGCCGCGGCTGCTGCAACTCCGGGGCCACGAGGGTGACACCGTCCTGTACCCGGCGATTGCGTACCCCACCTATGCCATGGGCGCCAAGCTGGCGGGGCTGCGGGCGGTTCCCGTCCCGCTGGACCCCCGCGGGCGACTCGTCCTGGGTTCGGTCGATCCCGCCGACATCGAACGGTCTCTCTGCCTGTGGGTCAACTCGCCGAACAACCCCACCGGCTCGGTCGAGGACCTCGCAGCGATCGCCGCCTGGGGTCGCGAGCGCGGTGTTCTGGTGTGCAGCGACGAGTGCTACGTGGAGTTCGTCTGGGAGCGCACCCGGCCGGCCGGCGCGGGGCCTCCCCTGGAGGGGCACACGATCCTGTCGACCGGACCCGAGGGTGTTCTGGCCCTCCACTCGCTCTCGAAGCGGTCGAACGCAGCCGGCCTGCGCGCCGGCTTCTACGCCGGCGACACCGATCTCGTTGACTTCCTGGCACAGGCGCGCCGACACCTGGGATTCATGGTCCCCGGTCCCGTGCAGGCCGCGGCGGCCGCGGCACTCGATGACGACGATCATGTCGAGGCGCAGAGACAGCGCTACAGGGACCGCCTGGCGCGGCTATCACGCCTGCTGGAGGGTCTGGGTCTCCGTGCGCCGCTGCCCGAGGGCGCGTTCTACCTGTGGGTGCCCGCGCCGGGCGGCGACGCCTGGGGTCTGGCCGAGCGGCTGGCGGTCACCGCAGGGATGCTGGTCAGTCCCGGCGAGTTCTACGGGGAGGCTGGAGCCGCCCACGTTCGGGTCTCCGCGACGGTGCCCGACGAGCGCCTGGCGCTCCTGGCCGAGCGCCTGGCCGCCGGGACCTCCGGCGGGCTCCGGTAGTCTGCGCCCATGGTCTACCGCGCTGATCTCAAGGCCCGGATCGGGGAGTTGTGGGCAGGCCGCGCCGGGCTGTCCGCCGGCGACGCCGAGGCCCGCCGGGCGGTTCACGACGTCATCGATCTGCTCGACGGGGGCGAGGTGCGGGTGGCGGAGATGGCCCCGAACGGCGACGTCGTCGTCCACGAATGGCTGAAGCAGGCCATCCTGCTGCTCTTCAAGCTCTCGGAGATGGAGACGACCGAACTGGGGCCCTTCGAGTTCGCCGACAAGATCCCATTGAAGACCCGCTACCAGGAACGGGGCGTGCGCGTGGTGCCGGGAGCCTCGGCCCGCTGGGGCAGCTACCAGGCCCCGGGCGTCGTGATGATGCCCAGCTATGTGAACATCGGAGCCTGGGTGGGTGCCAACACGATGGTGGACACCTGGGCGACGGTGGGGTCGTGTGCCCAGATCGGCCGCAACGTGCACCTCTCCGGCGGGGTCGGCATCGGTGGTGTGCTGGAGCCGCCACAGGCCGTTCCGGTCTTCGTGGGCGACGAGTGCCTCATCGGCAGCCGCTGCATCGTGGCCGACGGGGCGCGGGTCGGCGAGGGCACCGTGCTGGGGGCGGGCTGCATCCTCACCGGGTCTATCCCGGTCATCGACGCCGCCACCGGCGAGGAGTTGGGCCGCGGCGCCGTGCCGCCCTGGTGCGTGGCAGTCTCCGGCACCCGGCCGCGCACCTTCACCGGCGGGGAGTTCGGCCTGCCGTGCGTGCTGGTTGTGAAGCGACTCACCCCGGGCGAGCGCCATGACAAGTCGGTCCTCAACGACGTGCTGCGCGACCACGGGGCGGCCACCTGAGCAAGCCGGGAGTCACGCCGTGAACGCCGCCGCGCCGCCGATGGACCTGCTGGCGCTGACCGCAGAGTTGATCGGGATCCCCTCGGTCAGCCTCGCCGAGCGCCGGATAGCCGACCGGGTGGAGGCCTGGTGCGACGAGCACCCGTGGCTCGAGGTCACCCGCATCGGCGACAACGTGGTGGCGCGAACCACAGGCGGCCGCGATCTGCGGCTGCTAGTGGCGGGTCACCTCGACACCGTGCCCCCCAACGGCAACAGCGAGCCGATCCTGGAGGGCGACCGGGTTACCGGCCTGGGTGCCTCCGACATGAAGGGTGGGTTGGCGGTCATGCTGGCCCTCGCCGCGGCGCACCCCGACCCAGCCATCGACGTGACCTACGTCTGGTACGCCGCCGAGGAGATCTCCCGGGAGCACAGCGGCCTGCTGCAGGTGGAGGCGGCGCGCCCCGACCTGCTGGAAGCCGACGCGGCGGTGCTCGGCGAACCCACCGGGGCGACTCCCGAGGCGGGCTGCCAGGGCACGATGCACCTGCGGATCACCCTGCGCGGCGAGCGGGCGCACACCGCCCGGCCCTGGATGGGACGCAACGCCATCCACCGCCTGGGGGACCTGCTGCAGGCGTTGCGGCTTTACGAGCCGCGGCAGCCGGTGATCGACGGCTGCCGGTTCGCCGAGGCTCTGCAGGCCACATCGGTGTCCGGCGGCGTGGCGGGCAACGTGGTACCCGACGAGGCGGTTCTGATGATCAACCACCGCTTTGCCCCTGACCGCACGGCGAGCCAGGCCGAGCAGCACCTGCGGGACCTGCTCGGTCCGCATCTCACCGAGGACGACGGGCTGGAACTGGTGGAGATGGCACCGGCGGCGGCGCCGCACCTGGACCATCCGCTGCTGGCGGCTCTGGTGACGGCAGGGGGCGGGGCAGCGGCCGTGCGCGCCAAATTGGGTTGGACCGACGCCGCGTTCTTCGCCGAGCGCGGCGTGGCCGCGCTGAACTTGGGGCCCGGCGACGCCAAGCTGGCCCACACCGCGGGAGAGTACGTGACCAGAGACTCTCTCGACGCGGTCTACGGGGCGTTGGCCGCGGCTATATCGTGCGCAGGACGCTGACGGCCCTGCCGTAGATCTGCAGGTCCTTCGCCGGGTAGCGCTGGGGCGCGTAGTCGGGGTTCGAGGACACCAGAACCACTTCATCGCCGTCGCGGTGGAACCGCTTCACGGCCGCCTCGTCGCCGGGCAGGCCGGCGACCACGATGTCACCCTCGCCCGCGAGGTGCTGCATGCGCACGACCAGCAAGTCGCCGTCCAGGATGCCGTCACCGGTCATGGAGTCGCCGCGGACCCGCACCGCGAAGGCGTCCTGGTGGCCGACGAACTCCGTCGGCAGCGGCAGCGTCTCCTCGATGTTCTCGTGTGCCAGCACACCCGAACCGGCCGCCACGTCACCGACGAGGGGTACGTAGCTGACCGGGTGACGGTCCACGGCGTGGCCCGAGACCGGGTCGTAGTGCACTTCAAGTGCTCGGGGCTTGGTTGGGTCGCGCCGCAGGAAGCCCTGCTCCTCAAGGATGACCAGGTGTCGCTGGACCGACGCCGGCGAGATGAGACCGACCGCCTTGCAGATCTCGCGCACCGACGGCGGGTAGCCGCGTTCGCGGCTGTACTCGGCCACGAAGTGGATGATGGCCTGACGCCGTTCGGAGAGTTTGGCCACGGACGCCTGCTGCGGCTCGGCGTCCTCGGCGGGGTAGGTCGGTGTCTCGCTGCTCATGCTGTCCTCCTTGCGGGTCCGGACCCGCTGATCCGGATTTGGTATGTACAAGTGTTTCGAGTTACAATGTTGTCATGCGCTCGACAGTACCCGTCGGAACCCCGACAGGAGCACCTGCTGGAACACATTCTTGTGCCTCTGCTGCATGTTCATACATAGCCGGTACGCATGTTGTCACCTTGAAGTCCGCATGTCAAGGACCCTTCCAGCGCCGGCCGCTCTCGACCTCCCGGCTTGCTGTGTCACACCCCCCGGTCAGGCTGACGGGTATGGAGTACGCAACAGCTCTCGGGCAGCCGGCCTATCCCGACACCCCGTCAGCGGCGATGCCGTCCGTCGCCGGTCGACGCCACCCGGGCCGGGTCTACCTGTGGCGGCGAGCCGTCGTCCTCGCCGCGGCGGTGTGCCTCTTCTGGGGCGCGCTGTGGGGGGTGTTCCAACTCGGAGACCTGGTCGGCACGCGTCTGGTGGCCCCGGCGCTGGGGACGGCTCCCGTCCCCGTCGTCGACGGGGCTCAGGCCGACTCCTGAGGGGCGCGCCGCCGCAGGTACCGAGCGAACGTCATGCCGTCGGCCACCAGCAGGCGGTCCAGTTGAAGGGTGAGGCCAGCCAGCGGCGGCAGGCCTTCGATCATGCCGGGACCGCCGGGCGCCAGCAGCGGCGACCGCGTGACGCAGAACTCATCGATCAGGTCGGCGGCGGCGAAGGAGGCGTTCAGGTGGGGCCCACCCTCCAGCAGGATGAGCGAACGGCCCTCGGATGCGAGGTCGGCGACGATCGCGTCCGCGTCCACCGTCCGGTCGCCGACCGCGCGCACGTCGGCCACTGCGGCGAGGGACTCGCGCCGGTTCGCCGGAGCTGCGCCGGCCAGGTAGAGCCGCACCCGCTCGGGACCGCCGAACAGCCGGGCCGCGGGGTCCAGTTCGCCCCGGCCGCTCACGACCGCCAGCAGCGGCACGGCCTCCTGGCCTCGCTCCAGCCGGCGCTCGCGGACCTCCGGCGCCGCCGAAGGCGGTCCGTAGTCCTCGGCGCGGGCGGTACCGGCACCAACCACGATGGCGTCGGCGCAGTCCCGCAGGGCGCAGAGCACCGCCCAGTCCACCGGACCGCCCAGCGGGCCCGACCGGCCCTGCACGCTCACCGAGCCGTCCAGGCTGGTGATCATGCAGAGCATCACCCAGGGTCGCCGGGGCGAGCGGGGGCGCGACGCCTGCTCGTACACCTCGAGGTGATCCACCGCCGGGTCGAACCGGGGCCAGACCTGTTGCATTGCGACCATCGGGCCTCCCGTGCAGCCGGCGAGGCTCACGCCGACTCTCCACAACGTATCCACAGATCGGCAGCGGACGGCTCTGGGGGAAATCTCTGCCCTCGCGGTGGATACGAGCGGGGCTGGGGTGGGGGAATCTGTCCTGCCGGGGGGATATCTCCCCGAATCGCCGGGGGCCGAGCCGAGGGGCGCCCGGAGCGGCAGGTGGCCGGTGGCTAGTGTCCGCCCGATCTTGGGCCCCGAGCCTCCGATGTCCGGCGTCGAGCCTCCGATGTCCGGCCCCGGACGCCGTCCCTCTACAGTGAGGGTGACGAGGCCTTTTGAGCGCGCTCCTACGGGGCGCCGGAAGGCGAGGTGAGTACGTGACCGTCTTGTCCGAGCAGACCCGCATCGGCATCCAGCGCCGGTTCACCGTCGAGGGCGTGCATCCCTACGACACGGTGGCCTGGAGTCGCCGGCGCGCCCACATCGCCGGAGCGGGCGGCGATGTCGTCTTCGAGCAGGACGGCGTGGAGTTCCCGGACTCGTGGTCGCAGAACGCCGTCAACATCGTCTCCCAGAAGTACTTCCGCGGCCGGCTCGACGGCGATGATCGCGAATGGTCGCTGCGCCAGCTGATCGACAGGGTCGCCGGCACGATCGGCCGCTGGGGGGCCGAGGACGGCTACTTCGCCGACGAGGCCGAGGCGGCGGCCTTCGGCGACGAGTTGACCCACCTGCTGGTCACCCAGAAGGCGGCGTTCAACTCGCCGGTGTGGTTCAACATCGGTGTTCCCGGCGCCCTGCCGCAGTCCTCGGCCTGCTTCATCCTGGCGGTGGAGGACTCCATGGAGTCCATCCTCAACTGGTACACCGAGGAGGGCCTCATCTTCAAGCGCGGCTCGGGGTCCGGCGTCAACCTCAGCCGCCTGCGCTCGGCCTCCGAGCATCTCTCCGGCGGCGGGCGCCCCAGCGGGCCGGTGAGCTTCATGCGGGGTGCCGACGCCTCCGCCGGGGCGATCCGCTCGGGCGGCACCACCCGGCGCGCCGCCAAGATGGTCGTCCTCGACGCCGACCACCCTGACATCGGGGAGTTCGTGTGGTGCAAGGCCCGCGAGGAGCGCAAGGCGCAGGTGCTGAGCGAGGCCGGCTTCGACCTGAGCTTCGACGGGGTCGACAGCACGTCGCTGCTGTACCAGAACGCCAACAATTCCGTCCGCGTCACCGACGAGTTCATGGATGCCGCCTTGGCCGGCCGCCCGTGGGAACTGACGGCACGCACCACCGGGGAGGTTCTCGAGACGGTGGATGCGGCCGACCTGCTGGATCAGATCGCCGAGGCGGCGTGGCAGTGCGCCGACCCGGGCCTGCAGTTCGACACCACCATCAACCGCTGGCACACCACACCCGAGGCGGGGCGCATCACCGCCTCCAACCCCTGCTCGGAGTACCTCCACCTCGACAATTCGGCCTGCAACCTGGCCAGCCTGAACCTGCTGTCGTTCCTCGGAGCCGACGGCCGCTTCGACGTGACCGCCTTCCGGGCGGCAGCACGGGTGGTGTTCTGCGCGCAGGAGATCCTGGTGGGGCGCTCGCACTACCCGACCACCGCGATCGGCCGCAACGCCGTCGCTTTCCGCCAGCTCGGGCTGGGCTACGCCAACCTCGGCGCCCTCCTCATGACGATGGGCCTGCCGTACGACTCCGATGGCGGGCGGGCGACCGCTGCTGCGGTGACCGCGCTGATGTGCGGCGAGGCGTACCGCACCTCGGCACACATCGCGGCGCGCATGGGCCCCTTCGAGCAGTACGCCGCCAACCGCGCCGACGTGCTGCGGGTGCTGAACATGCACCGCAGCGCGGTCGAGGGCATCGACTCCCGCCACGTGCCGGAGGAACTGGCCGCCGCCGCGGCCGAGGTCTGGGACGAGGCCTGCGAGCAGGCGGAGGCCACCGGCGTACGCAACGCCCAATCAACGGTTCTGGCTCCGACCGGCACCATAAGCTTCATGCTCGATTGTGATACCACCGGCATCGAGCCCGACCTGGCGCTGCGCAAGGCCAAGTCGCTCGTGGGTGGGGGTTCGCTCACGATCGTGAACCGCTCGCTGGCGCCGGCGCTGGAGCGGTTGGGCTACGGGGCCGCCGAGATCGGTGGGATCTTGGCGCACGTGGAGAGCACCGGCTCCGTGCTGGGCGCCCCGGGCCTGGCCCGCGAGCACTACCCCGTGTTCGCCTGCTCGATCGGCGACAACACGGTCAGCCCCGAGGGCCACGTGCAGATGATGGCGGCGGTGCAGCCCTTCCTGAGCGGGGGGATCTCCAAGACCGTCAACCTGCGCGCCGATGCGACCGTCGCCGAGGTGCGCGAGCTGTTCGTGTCTGCCTGGCGCAGCGGTGTCAAGGCCATCGCCGTCTACCGGGACAACTCGAAGTGGCAGCAGCCGCTGGCAGCGGCGGGCAGTGCCACGGAGCCGGCCGGTGGCCCGGCAGAGACGGCCCCCGCGGTGCCCGAACCGGTGCGGCGCCGGCTGCCGCACCACCGCACCTCGCGCACGATGGAGTTCCGGGTAGCCGACTGCAAGGGGTTCGTGACCGTCGGGGAGTACGACGACGGCCAGCCCGGCGAGATCTTCGTACGGGTGTCCAAGCAAGGCTCGACCCTTGCCGGGATCATGGACGCCTTCGCGATCGCCGTTTCGTACGGGCTCCAGTACGGCGTCCCGCTGCGCGCCTACGTGGACGCCTTCTGCGGGATGCGCTTCGAGCCTGCCGGCGTGACCGACGATCCCGACATTCGGATCGCCACCAGCCTCATGGACTACCTGTTCCGGCGGCTCGCGCTGACGTACCTGTCGCCGGAGGAACGCGCCGAGATGAGCATCTTCGCGAACTCCGAGCGACTCGAGCCCACACTCCCGGGCGTCGCCGAGGCGGCAGCCGGTTCGGTGCAATGGATCGACGTCGCTCCCGACCCGCCGTCGCCACTGCACCGATCCGACCCGGCGATGGCGAGCGGGTCCGCCGGCGGTGGACTCCACGGCGGTCTGACGGACCCCGCCTCGCCGCTGTGCATGTCGTGTGGCACCCGGATGGTGCGGGCCGGCTCCTGCTACGCCTGCGCCACCTGCGGGGCCACGAGCGGCTGCAGCTGAGTCCCCGCAGGGGACCCGTAAGATCGTTATCCGCCCCGGCGACCAACGCAGGCAGGACGACACAGGGTGACAGCGAGCGTGAGGGCCGCCGTCCTCCACCCCGAGACCAGCGGCTTCCTTGTCGAACCCGTCGAGGTGGCCGCTCCCTGTGCGGAGGAGGTGCTGGTGCGCACCGCCGCCACGGGGCTGTGTCACAGCGACCTCCACTTCGTCGACGGCTCCTGGCCGATCCCGAGACCTTGCGTGCTGGGTCACGAGGGGGCCGGTGTGGTGGAGGCCGTCGGCCCCGGTGTCAGGGACTTCGAGGTCGGCGACCACGTTGTGACCTGCCTCTCGGTGGGCTGCGGGGAGTGCAACATCTGTCTCGGGGGACGTTCCTATCTCTGTGTCGAGGGCCAGTCGCTGCGCACCCGCCCCGCCGGACAGTCGCCCCGCCTCAGTCTCGGCGGCCGGGAACTGCACCAGTTCGTGGGTCTGGCCACCTTCGCAGAACGCATGCTGGTGCACCGGAGGGCGCTGGTGCGCATCCGCCGCGAGATGCCGCTGGATCGTGCCGCGCTGCTCGGCTGCGGCGTGCTCACGGGGACCGGGGCGGTCTTCCGCACCGCTGGGGTCCGGCCGGGCTCCTCGGTGGCCGTGGTGGGTTGCGGTGGTATCGGCACCGCCGCGGTGCAGGCAGCCCGCATCGCCGGCGCCACTCTCGTGATCGCTGTGGACACCGAACCGCGCAAGCTCGCCTGGGCCGTCGAGTTCGGCGCCACGCACACCGTGGATCCGGCCGACGGCGATCCCGTCGAGCAGGTGCGCGACCTCACCGGCGGTGGCGCCGAGTACACCTTCGAGGCGATCGGCCTGCCGCGCACCGTCGAGCAGTGCCTGGCCATGGCCGCCCGGGGCGGCACCGCCACGGTGATCGGCATGCTGCCGCGGGGTGCCCGGGTGGAGATCGACGGCGCCGAGCTGTTCCTGCACGAGAAGCGCCTGCAGGGATCGCTGATGGGCTCCAACGTGTTCCGGCGCGACCTCCCACAGCTGGTGGATCTCTACCTGGACGGCAGGCTCCGTCTCGACGAGATGGTGTCGTTGCGGCTCCACCTGGACCGCATCAACGAGGGCTACGAGGCGATGCTCGCCGGAGAGGTCGTGCGCGCCGTGGTGGAGTTCCCGTGAGGGGCGACCGATGCGCTAGAGGACCGGCGCACCGCGCACTTCGTTGAGTGGGGGCCGCTCCCGCAGCGACACCTCCCGCAGCGCGACGCCGGGAATCTGCAGCGTGGCGCTCCAGCCGCCACCGGCGGCCGGCGGGCGAACCCCGGAGCGCTGCAAAACGGTCTGCAGGATGGCCAGCGCCTGCGGGCCCAACTCCTCCAGCGGCCTGTTGCGGTGGCGGCGCACGCCCAGGTCGGCCTCGGTGATGCGATCCGCCCCGAAACGGCGGGCCAGGTCGATCAGCAGCCCCACCTCCACGCCCCAGCCCTGCACGAACGGCACCTGCTCGACGGCCCGCCGCCGGACGGCATACTCGCCGCCGAGAGGTTGGCGCAGGTGCGCCAACTCGGGGAAGAACTGCGCCAGCAGCGGGCGCGCCATCAACTCGGTGGTCCGGCCGCCGCCCGGGCGACCATGCAGCATCCGCTCGTAATAGCCCTTCACCAGCACGATCTCCTCGTCGGCCAGGAGCGGTTCCACCAGGGCGGTCACGTAGTGGGCCTCGAAGCTGGCCAAGTCGGCGTCGCACCACACGATCAGGTCGGCGGTCGTGGCGGCCACACTCTTCCAGAGGGCGTTCCCCTTGCCGAAACCCTCACCCGCCTCCGGGAGCACGTCGGCGGCACGCACGACGCGGGCTCCGGAGGACGCGGCCACCTCGCGGGTGCGGTCCGCCGAATCGTCGTCCAGGACCACCAGGTCGTCCACGAGCCCGGCGGCGGGAGCCATGAGCCTGCGCCGCACCTCGGCGCAGATCGCACCGACCGTGGATTCCTCGTTCAGGGCCGGCAGGCAGACGGCGATCGTGCGGCTCCCCTTGCGCTCGGCGAGCCGGTCGACGGTCGGTCTCGCGGCCACCGCGGGAACGATAACCGTGCCCGGTGGCCCGGCGGCACCCGGCTAAACTTCGCGGCGGCGGTGCGCAGTGCGGGCGGGAGCCGCCCCCCGGCCGGCGATTCCCGCATCGGAGAGTCCACTTGATCGCTTCCATTCCCAGCCCCGACGTGGGCACGCTCTCACTCGGGCCGCTGAACCTCCGCCTCTACGGGCTCATGGTGGCGCTGGGTGTGATCGCCGGCGTGTACGTGGCCGCTCGCCTGCTGCAGCGCCGCGGTCTCAACCCGGAATGGGCGGTGCAGGTCTCCACCGTCGGCGTCCCCCTGGGCCTCGTCGGCGCTCGGGCCTACCACGTGCTGACCGACTGGAAGAGCTACCAGGGCCGCTGGGTGGACGTGGTGAAGATCTGGGAGGGCGGCCTTGGCATCCCGGGAGGGATTCTGGGCGCCGTGCTCGGCGGCCTCATCGTGATCCGGCTGCGGCGCCTGCCGCTGCGTTCCATGCTGGACGCGGGCGCGGTGGGATTCCCCGTCGGTCAGTTCATCGGGCGGCTCGGGAACTGGTTCAACCAGGAACTCTTCGGGCGGCCGACCGACCTGCCCTGGGGCCTCGAGATCGACCGCGCACACCGCCCGCCGGAGTATCTGGACGCGGAGACGTTCCACCCCACGTTCGCCTACGAGATGGTCTGGAACATGCTGGTCTTCGGCCTGCTCTGGCGTGTCGGGCTGCGGGGCAGGTTCCCCAGAGGCCACCTGATCGTGCTTTACCTGTTCTCGTACGCGGCCGGGCGCCTGTGGATCGAGGCTCTGCGGGTGGATCCTGCCAGCCTGCTGCTGGATGTCCGGGTGAACATCTGGGTCATGGGCGGGGTCCTGGTGCTCTCGGGCCTGTTCCTGCTGCTGGTGACGCCGCGCGCCCGACGGGCGGAGGCGATGGTCGAGTCGGCGGTTCCGGGCGACGCGGAGGCCGTCGAGGATCCGGAATCCCCGGACGCTGACGAGGATCCGGAATCCCCGGACGCTCACGAGGATCCGCAGGACGCCGCGCCCGCCCGCGACGCAGATGGAGACGAGGCGGGGCAGGAGTCGGCCGGAGATCTCGAGGGAAGCACCGTCGGCAGCGAGCAGGCGCCACCGGGCACCGACGAGTCGACCGCCGGCGGCTCCCCGGCCTGAGCCGGTGGACGATTCGGCGCTGGTCGCGGGGATAAGCCCGGCACGCGTCGAGCGGGGGTTCGCCTTCGTGGACCTCTGCAACTTCACGCGCTTCACCGACGACCACGGGGATCGCGAGGCGGTCGCCCTCCTGGCCGAGTTCCGCGCCATCGTCCGCGCCGTGGTTGCGAGCCACGGTGTCCGCATCGCCAAGTGGCTCGGGGACGGCGCCATGCTGGTCGGCGTCGAGAACGAGCCGCTCGTGGAGGCGGTCGTGCATCTCCAGAATGTGATCACCGTGCAGGGGGTCCTGCCGCTGCGCGCCGGCATCGCCGCCGGGCCGGTCATTCTCTTCGAGGGAGACGACTACATCGGCAACGCCGTGAACCTGGCGGCACACCTCTGCGACCTTGCGGAGCCGGGTCAACTGCTGGCCCCGGCATCCATGCTCTCGGACCTCATGGTGAACACCGGAGCCGACTCAATCGGGTTCCTTGCGATTCCGGGGTTTACTGAACGGGTGGACGTTGTCCTGCTGCGTGAAGCCGATCCGGAGCCGTGGGCCGATGGTTGATGACCCCGGCGCCGCTCGACCCCCGCGCCTGGCCGCCGGTCTGCCCGCCTCCGGCGCCTGGCAGGAGGGTGATCCGCCCGAGGCCCGGCGGTTCTTCGCCCTGGACACCCGGCGCCCGTTCGTTCTCGAGAGCGGCCATTCGCTGAACAGCGTCACGGTCGCCTACGAAACGTGGGGGACCCTCGACAGCGACGGTTCCAACGCCGTGCTGGTGTGCCACGCCCTCACCGGCGACACCCGGGCCTACGACCCGCACCTCAGCAAGCGCGGCTGGTGGCAGGGTGTGATCGGGCCCGGCGAGGCCATCGACGTGGACCGGTACTTCGTGGTATGCGCCAATGTGCTGGGTGGCTGCCAGGGAACGACAGGTCCCGCCTCGGTGAACCCCGCGACCGGGCGGCGCTGGGCGGCGTCGTTCCCCACGGTCACGATCCGGGACATGGTGCGCACCCAGGCGCGTCTGGCAGACCATCTCGGTGTGAAGCGGTGGCTCTGTGTGATCGGCGGCTCCATGGGAGGGATGCAGGCCCTGGAGTGGGGCGCCATGTATCCGGCGCGGGTGCGCTCGATCGCCCCGCTGGCGGTCGGCTGCTCGGCGAGCCCGTGGCAGATCGGCTGGAGTGCGGTGGGGCGTGCCGCCATCGCCCTGGATCCCCGCTGGCGTGGCGGCGAGTACTACGACGCCGAGCCCGGGGACGGGCCGCATGAGGGTCTGGCGCTCGCTCGCGCCGTGGCGCAGATCACCTACCGCAGCGACGAGTTGTTCGCCGAGCGGTTCGGCCGGT
>JAPPDX010000079.1 GCA_028824415.1 bacterium
CCGGGCGCCCCGCTGATGCTGAGCGCCCACGGCTCGGCTCCGGAGGTCCAGGTCGCCGCCTACGAACGGGGCGGCTACGTGGTGGATTCGGTCTGCCCGCTGGTGACCAAGGTTCATCACGAGGTGAGAGTGCGCGCCGGCAAGGGTTACCGCATCGTGTACGTCGGCCACGAGGGCCACGAGGAGGCCGTCGGAACGATGGCGGTGGCACCCGAGGCGATCCACCGCGTGGAGTCGATCGAGGACGTGACCGGGTTGCCGGACTTCGCCGAGCCGGTCGCCCTGCTCGCCCAGACCACCCTCAGCCACCGTGACTGGGCCGAGGTGGCCGATGCAGCGCGCGATCGCTTTCCTGACATGTGGACCCCCGGACGCAGCGACCTCTGCTTCGCCACCACGAACCGTCAAGCCGCTCTCGCCGCCATCGCCGAGCGCTGCGACGCCTTCGTCATCGTCGGTTCGGCGAACTCCTCGAACACGCTGGCGCTGGAACGAGTGGCCAACGACATGGGATGTCCCCGGGTGCTGCGCGTCAACCGCGCCTCGGAGCTGCCCGACGATCTCGGCGGCACCGTCGGGCTCACCGCCGGTGCATCGGCCCCCGAGGAGCTGGTAACCGAGGTGCTCGAGCGGCTGGCGCCCCAACAGGGCACCGAGGAGATCAGCGTCACGACGGAGGACGAGTACTTCCCACCGCCGCGCCAACTGCGTGAACTGCTGGGCGTCATCACAGGTTTCGCCGCCGCCAGCCTCGGCGCCGAACCGCCCGACGGCATTGGCGCCGACCGCCTCGTGGAGGCCAGCTCGGTCCTCTCCTGACCCTCGAGCGCTCAGGACGAGTTACCAGCCGCCGTTCCAGCGCCCACACCGTCACGCCGACGCCCCACACCGTCACGCCGACGCCCCACACCGTCACGCCGACGCCCCACACCGTCACGCCGACGCCCCACACCGTCACGCCGACGCCCCACACCGTCACGCCGACGCCCCACACCGTCACGCCGACGCCCCACACCGTCATTCCGGCGAAGGCCGGAATCCAGTTGCCGCAAGTCGATTCTCGCCTAGGCACCACCGTTCTTGAGATCCATTGCGGCAATTCTCCGCCCACGCACAGGTCGTCCGACGAAGTGAGAGTGCCGATGCCAACCTTCGAACGCCAGCCATGCGTCTACCTCCTGGCCAGCAAGCGCAACGGCACCCTGTACGTGGGCGTCACCTCGAACCTCATCGGACGCGTTTGGCAGCACAAGAACGGATCGCTCGGCGGCTTTACGGATAAATACAGAGTCCACCTACTCGTCTGGTATGAGCCTCACCTCACGATGGAGAGCGCCATCCGCCGAGAAAAGCAGATCAAGGGTTGGCGCCGAGCCTGGAAGCTCCGCCTCGTCGAGGAGTCCAACCCACACTGGCGCGACCTCTACGACGAGATGACCTGATCCACAGACCAGAGCAGGGAGACATACGGAGAGCAATACCTCACGGGAGATGTATGAGGATGGCTGGTCGCCGATCGGGCAAGGGAGTGATGCCCCCAAGCGCACAGCTAGTGCACGATGCTGGCCAGGGAACGCAACTGGGGAGTCGCCGGGACTAGCAAGACGCTGTCTGCGGGGCTACCGATCGTGCTCACCGCAAACCGGTACTCCCGCTGGTGTGCAAACGCAACGCGCTTCGCGAACGGAACCGCCGCAACACGATGCTGCTGTGGCACGGCCTCAACCAGGACTTCAGCATCGTCCGCGTATGTGACCGGGCCGTGGTCGACTCTAACAATCCGATCGAACGCTGACTCCGAGCGCAACATGCTGTCCTGGAGGCGGTGGAGCAACTGGTTTCGCTCGACCGCAGGTGCTGGGGACATCTGCCCGACTGCGCTCCCAAGCTCTCGGGCCAGCGTTGTCGGATCGCCGAGATGGATCACACAGTCGGCGTCAAAATCCCTCAGGAGCCTTGCGCGCTCCTCTGCACCTCTCGGGTACCGAGCAGTGCAGTAGAGCCACTGATCGTCAGACCCGTGGGTGATCGATCCTGAGACACATCCTCTCTGTAGCTCGTGCCTGGTCGCCGCCTCCGGGTTCCATTTCTCCAGGTAGCTGAGCAGAGACTCCACATAGGTGGCCTCGGTCTCATCTCCGATTCCTGGCCCTTCACCGTCATACCGGCGGTAGTGCTGAGCGGTTGCCAACTTCACCAGATCGGCGTCCGGCAACGCGTGCCTCTGGCGGGAGTACTTGACGATGGACACTATGGGTCGATCAGCTATCGCCGGCTTGAGATCGATGCGCCGAACCAGGACCAAGAACGGGTGCTGTTTCGCCTCCGCAAAGCCGGACTCCAAGTCGATCTGTGTACAGCCAAGAAGCTCACGTAGTTCGTCGCTGATGGTGATTTCAGCTCGCCGGCCCCGCCGTCGAAGAATGTCGAACATCGGCCCACGGCCCAGTTCGGCTGCCGCCGGTGCGGCGAAGTCCGAATCACGATCCCCGGGACCGCGATCGCTCAAGTCCCCTCCAAGCACATGTTCGTTTGCATAGTTCCCCGCGACGTCGGCAGCAGCCGACCAGTGGTATCGACGAGACGGTCAGAGCAAGACTTCCCGAAGCGCACTGGATTCCGGCCTTCGCCGGAATGACGGTTCTTGGCAAAGACGTCTACGCGGCGAATCACAGTCTCAAGGCACCGGGAGGGCGGTCTTGAGGAGACTCAGTCCTCGGCGCTGCCCTGCCGGGGTGGGTTCGGGCAGCCGGCCCAGGCCTGGGCCTCGTCGAACAGTTGCTGCAGTGTTTCGCGCAACTGGGCGGTGGCCTCGGCTCGCTGTTCGGCGCTGACCGTGCGGCGACCTTCAAGCGGCGCCGGCGGCGGCATCAACTCGCCGAACACGAGACGCACCGGGCGGAACCGCGGCAGCAGCACCCCTTTGGGCATGGCCCGCTCGGACCCGCCGATGCCCACCGGCAGGATCGGCGCCCCGGTCATGACCGACAACCACACCGGGCCGTCGAACAGAGGATGCACCCGCGGCCCGGACTTCCGCTCGCCCTCGGGGAACACCACGAGCGGCTCGCCGCGGCGCAGCACCTCCCGAGCGCAGCGCAGTGCCCGCCGATCCACACGGTCCCGCTCGGTCGGGAAACCTCCGATCGCGGTCAGCATCCTCGTCCACATCGGGCTCTTGAACAACGAGCTCTTGGCCATGTAGTGGAGGCGCCGGGGGGCGGCGGTTCCAACGAGGGGCGTGTCCAGATTCGACCGGTGGCCCGCCGGCGCCAAGATCACCGGCCCGTCCGGCATGCGTCGATGGTTGCGCCGACGCAGCCGCAGGTAGGGCGCCACGATCAACCAGAGGGCCGTCCTGTAGAAGTGGTACAGGGCGACGCCCCGCCAACCCGGCGCCTCGCCGAAGGCCACGCCCCCGTGGCGCGGGTCGTCGGACGGAACGGGCTTGAACGGCTTCTCGGACTCGAAGCTCATTGCGACCGCCTCCCCGGCAACGCCTCGATCATTCCCATGATCTCCGCGACCACATCGCCGACGGTGCTGTGCGTGGTGTCGATCGGGCGCACTTCCGCCGGGAGATCCTCGGGCGCCGGCAGCGGGGCGTGGCTGCGGGTGCTGTCCAAGCGGTCCCGCTCGGACAGCGCGGCGCGTACCGCCGCCTCGTTGCCCCCTGATTCGCCGGACCGGCGCCGTGCCCGAACCGCAGAGTCGGCACTCAGATAGACCCGCACGTCAGCCTCCGGCAGCACCACGGTGGTGATGTCGCGACCCTCCATCACGCAGCCTTCACGCGCCCTGGCCCAGGCCTGCTGGCGTGCCACCATCACCTCGCGCACCTCCCGGTTGGCAGCCACGGTACTGACCGCCTCGGTGACCGTCGTGCCCCGGATCTCCTCCGTCACATCGACCCCTTCGAGGCGCACCGCGTCGACCCCCACGTCAATGCCCGCGACCACCTTCCGGGCCACCTCCGCCACCGCCTCCTTGTCGTCGAGGCGAACATCCCGTCGCAGGACCGCCGCCGCCACCGCCCGGTACATGGCCCCGGTGTCGAGACAATCCACCCCCAGCCTGTCCGCAACGGCGCGCGCCACGGAGGTCTTGCCGGCACCGCCGGGGCCGTCGATCGCCACTCGCACCGCCCGGTTCACGACACCCGGCACCTCGCCAGGTCCTCAAGGAAACCCGGGTAGCTGGTGGCCACCGAGCGCCAGCCCGAGATGACCGTCTCGCCGCCGGCTGCAGCCAGACCGCCGACGCAGAACGCCATGGCGATGCGGTGGTCGCCGGCCGCGTCGAGGTTCCCGGCCCGCAGTCGCGCGCCGCCGTGCACCACGAGCGTGTCACCTTCCGCTTCGGCCGGCGCGCCGAGCGCAGCCAAACCCTCGACCACGCTGCGCAACCGATCGCTCTCCTTGTGGCGCAACTCCCCCACCCCTTCGAAGCGGCTCGGTCCGCCGGCAGTGGCCGCGGCCACCGCCAGGACAGGGATCTCGTCGATCAGGTCGGACACCTCCGACGCCGCCACCGTGACCCCCTGAAGCGGTCCCGACCGGCACGTCACGTCCACCCGCCGGTCGCCGGCCGGCACGACCGAGAGGTCCGCCCCCATGCGCTCCAGCACCCGGAGGTAGCCGTCCCGGCCCTGCCCCTGGTACACGCCGCGCACGGTGACCTCGCTCTCGGGCACGAGCGCCGCCCCCACCGCCCAGAAGGCCGCCGCCGAGGGGTCTCCCGGCACGGCGAAGTCGAACGGCGCCGGCCGCGAGGCCCGCACGGTCACCTCCCCCCCGGCGACGCGCACATCCGCGCCGAAAGTCGCCAGCATCTCCTCGGTGTGGGCGCGGGTCGCGACGGGTTCGCGCACCACGGTCTCGCCTGCGGCGAACAGGCCCGCAAGCAACAATGCCCCCTTTACCTGGGCGCTGGCGACCGGAGGCTGCCAACTGATGCCCCGCAGCCCCCCGCCCGCGATGCGCAGCGGTGCCCGGCGACCACCGTCGACGCCGGTCACCTCGGCGCCCATGAGTCGCAACGGCTCGGCCACTCGATCCATGGGTCGCCGGTTGACCGAGGCGTCACCGCCCAAGACGGTCGTGAACGGACAGCCGGCCGCGATCCCTGCCAGCAGGCGGATCGTGGTACCGGAATTGCCCACGTCGATCGGACCGGGTGACTCCCGCAGTTCCCCGCCGCGCACCAGAACGGCCTTCCCGGTGGGCTCCACGGTCGCCCCCAGGGCTCGCACGGCCCCGGCGGTTGCGGCCACGTCGGCACCGTCGGAGAGCCCCGAGATCGCCGAGGAGCCGTCGGCCAGGGCCGCCAACAGCAATGCCCGGTGCGAGATGGACTTGTCGCCCGGGACCTGGAGTTCGCCCCGCAGCGACCCTCCCGCGCAGACGGTCAGAACGTCGCCGTCGCCACTGACGCTCGCCGGATGCACGTCTCAGATACCCAGGAGTCGCACCGAGGAGGGGTATCCGTCGGCCGCCAGGGCCTCCCTCAGCCGCTCAGCCAGGTCGGCCGCCACGACCATGATGAGCACTCCCTGGTCGCCTTCGGTGGAGTGGGCGATCTCGAGGTCGTAGATGTTGACGTCGACCTCGGTGGCGAGGGTGGCGATTCGGGCGACCTCGCCGGGGCGGTCTTTCACAGGGACCCGCAGCACGGCCAGGTCGACGTCGGAGGGGATTCCCGAGGGCAGGTTGACGCGGGCCACCCGGGCCCGCTCCAGCAGGGCGCGGAGGCTTTCGCGGTCGCCACGTCGCACCACGTCGCGCATCTCCTCCAGCGCGTCGATCAGGCGTTCAAGCGAGGCGCAGATGGCGAGACGGTTGGCGTCGCAGATGTCCAGCCAGATGTCGGAACTGCCGGCCGCCACCCGGGTCATGTCGCGGAAACCGCCGGCGGCGAGGCGCTGCAGGACGGTCCGCTCGGCGGTCCGCTCGTCGGCGAGGCGCATCAGCGTGGCGGCGGTGAGGTGTGGCACGTGCGAGACGACCGACACCAGCGTGTCGTGCAGGTCCGGCGGCATGGTGACGGCCTCGGCGCCCAGTTCGGCCACCACGGCGCGAACCGCCGCGTACGTATCGTCGAGAGTTCTGGGCCCCGGCGTCAGCACCCAAACAGCGCCGCCGAACATGTCCGGCCGGGCACCGGCGATGCCGACCTGCTCGCTGCCGGCCATGGGGTGCCCGCCGACGAACCGCGGATGGGCCACGGCTTCGCAGATCGGGGCCTTCACACTGCCCACGTCGGTGACGACACCGTCACCGGAGCCGAGCGCCTCGGTGGCCAGGTCGGGGATGGCGGCAGCCGGCGTGGCCACGAACGTCACGTCCGCATGCGGGTTCTGGCCGATCTCATTCACCGCGCCCAGGCGCAGCGCCTGGCGCGCCCGTAGCTCATCGATGTCCAGGCCGGTCACCCGCCATCCGGCGGCTCGCAATCCGAGCCCGATGGATCCACCGATGAGGCCGAGCCCGTGAATCTGAACGCTGCCGGCGTCGATGTTGGCCGCTCCCAAGCCCATGTGCGCTCAGACGGCCAGATCGGGGCGCAAGGCGGTCGCCGGCCCAACGTAGACGTGCTGAACCTCCTGGCGCTCCTTCTCGGTGTAGAAGTGGACCAGCATCCGGATCACCCTCGGCAGCGCGCCCTCCACGTTCATCTCCCGGGCACAGAGCAAGGGCACGTCGGCCAGCCCCAACCGCTCGCGCGCCACCTGGGCGGGAAACGCCGAGCGGACGTCTTCCGTCGCGGTGAAAAAAATGCTGACCAGGTCCTCGGTGGCGACATCGTTGCGGGCGAAGGCCTCGCGCAGCAGCGCTTCGACCTTCGAAGCCACCTCCTCAGGGGTGTCCTCGGTGATGACGACGGCTCCTCGCAGAGCTCGCAGAAGGCGAGGCACGGCGACGAATTCTACTGAAGTCGACGGGGCGGACCCGCAGGCGGCACCGAATTCATTCGGGGGGGCCGTCTCGCGCCGGCGGATCGGCGACTGATGCCTCCAAGGCCCGCACTTCGGCTCGGGTAAGTTCGCGCCACTCCCCGGGTCCCAGGCCGGAGTCACGCAGCGGGCCGATGCGCATGCGGACCAGGCGGGTCACCGTGAGTCCCACAGCGGCGCACATGCGGCGCACCTGGCGGTTGCGACCCTCGGTCACGACGATGCGCAGCAGCCCCCGCTGCGGGCTCGACACCCTCGCCGGCGCCGTGGGCCCGTCGGAGAGATCCACGCCGCTGCGCAGGGCGCGCAGGGAGCCGGGGCTTATGCGACCCTCCACGGCGACCAGGTACTCCTTCTCGCAGCCTGTCGAAGGGTGCATGACGCGCCGCGCCAGGTCGCCGTCGTTGGTGAGCAGCAGCAATCCCTCGCTGTCCATGTCCAGGCGACCCACCGGGTAGACGCGCGGCTCGGCGGGGAGCCCGTCCAGCACCGTTGGCCGACCTTGGGGGTCCGAGGCGGTGCTCACGACCCCGGCCGGCTTGTTCAGCAGATAGTGGACCAGGTCGCTGCGCAGGCCCACGACCGTGCCGTCCACCTCCACGACATCGGTATCGGGCCGCACACGCTGTCCGAGGCGCGCCGGCCGGCCGTTGACGCAGATCCGTCCCGCGCGCACCATCTCCTCGACGTGGCGGCGGCTGGCGACGCCCGCCGCCGCAAGGACCTTCTGCAGCCGTTCACCGCTCCCCGATGACCCGGGGTCGTTCACGCCGGTCGGTCGGGCGCCGTCTGCTCCTCGAACGGACTTCCCTCCGCCGCGTCGTCCCCCGGCTCCTGAGCCGCCTCCTGCGAAGACCGGCCGCGCCGGGGCCTGGCGCCGCCACGCAGAGAGGCATCGAGCGATTCGGTGACCTCGGCGTCGGGCACGAACTCGCCCAACGGCGGCAGATCGGCGAGCGAGTCCAGGCCCAGGCTCTCCAGGAACAGGCCGGACGTCCCGAACAGCACCGCGGTGCCCGGTCCGGAGTCGCGCGCCACCTCGGCGACGAGGCCGCGGCGCTGCAGCGTGCGTACCACGCCGTCCACGTTCACCCCGCGGATGGCGGCGATCTGCGCCCGCGAGACCGGCTGCTTGTAAGCGATGATGCCGAGGGTCTCCAGCGCCGCGCCCGACAGCCGGACAGGCTCGCGGGCGAGCACGAACCGTTCCACGTACGGGGCGCAGTCGGGGTGGCTGGCGAACCGGTACCCGCCGGCCACCCGATCCAGTATGAACCCGCGGCCCTCACAGGATTCGGCCAGGTCGGCCAGAGCGGCTTCCACATCGGCCACCGAGATCTCCAGCAGCTGGGCCAGCAGTTGCGGCGCGACCGGCTCGGTAGTGACCATGAGGACCGCCTCAAGCGCCCGGCGGCGCTCGGCATCCATCAGGCGACGGGTTCGAGGACGGCCAGAGTGGAGGTCACCGCCTCCTCGCGCCACTCCACCACGATGCGTCCGAGAGGGCCGTCCTGGTGGAGTTCCACCTTGTTCTGCTTGAACAACTCGAGCAGGGCCAGGAAGTGCACAACCACCTCGCGCCGCCCGGACAGGGCCCGGGTCAACTCGCCGAAAGTGGTGCGGCGATGCGAGGGCAGCCGCGTCGCCAGATCAGCCACGACGTCGCTCACCTGGAGCGTGTCCTGAGCCATGTGCGAGAGATCCACAGAGGGAGGCTCGGTCGCCCGCAGGGCCCGGAGGCAGGCGGCCGCAACATCGGAGGGCTCCACATCGGCGAGCAGGTCCGGTAGCAGGTTGAGGTATCGCGCCTCGGGACCGACGGTGCGCGGGGACGACAGCGCCGTCTCGGCGGCCAGATACTCCAGAGCGGCGCCCGCCTTGCGGAACGTCTCGCACTCCAGCATGCGTGCCAGCAGCCGGTCGCGGCCCTCGAGCAGGTCGACCTCGTCGTCGGCGCGATCCGTTCCGGGCTCCGGCAGCAGCCTGCGGCTCTTCAGATCCACCAGGACGGCCGCGGTGAGCAGGAACTCGCTGGCGGACTCCAAGTCGAGGGCATCGAGCCGCGCCACCTCGTCGAGAAAGTCCTGTACCAGCGCCGCCAGGGAGATATCGCAGACATCGAGCTCGTTCCGCAGAATGAGGTGCATCAGCAACTCGAGCGGCCCTTCGAACCGCGCCGTGCGCACCATCACAGCCATACTTCGAGCTTAGATGTCCGGGTTCGCGGGACCGGGGACCAACGCGGCCGTCGATCCCCCGCCATCCCCGCTCAGCCGGCACGACAAGGGTGCGTACCGGGCCAAGGAGCCCGGGGTCGGGGTTAGCCTTCCGGCGTGCAGCGCATCCTCTCGGGCATCCAGCCAAGCGGCGACGTGCACCTGGGCAACCTGCTGGGCGCCCTGCAGAACTGGGTGGCCGATCAGCACACCCACGAGTCCTTCCACCCCATCGTCGACTTGCACGCGGTGACGGTCCCGCAGGATCCCGCGGAGTTGCAGGCGGCCACGCTGCGTCTGGCGCAGATGCTGATGGCGGCAGGGCTCGACCCCGAGATCTGTGTCCTGTTCGTTCAGAGCCACGTGCCCGAGCACACACAACTGGCCTGGGTTCTGGAGTGCACCGCCGGCTTCGGCGAGTTGCGGCGCATGCACCAGTTCAAGGACAAGTCAGCCGACATGGACTTCGTCTGTGCGGGCTTGTTCACCTACCCGGTGCTGCAGGCCGCCGACATCGTGCTGTACGACACCGACGTGGTGCCCGTCGGCGACGATCAGCGCCAGCACATCGAGCTGACCCGAGATATCACCCAGCGGTTCAACGCCCGCTACGGCGAGGTGCTCGTGGTCCCCGAGCACCGCATCCCGCCGGCCGGCGCCCGGGTCATGGACCTCCAGGAGCCCACCCGCAAGATGTCGAAGTCCGCCGGCGAGGCGCCCGGCACCATCTGGCTGCTGGACGAGCCGGAGGTTGTGCGGCGGAAGATCCGCCGGGCCGTCACCGACAGCGACTCCGAGGTACGTTTCGACCGGGAGGCGAAGCCGGGCGTGTCGAACCTCGTGGAGATACTCGGCGCCGCGACGGGACGCTCACCCGGCGACGTGGCCGCCGACTACGACCGCTACGGCCCGCTGAAGAACGACTGCGCCGAAGCGGTCACCGAGATGCTGGCGCCGATCCAGGCCCGGTTCGCCGAGTTGAGCGCCGACCCGGCCCAGACGCAGCGTGCGCTGCGAGCGGGCGCGGATGCCGCCGGCGAGGTCGCCGCCGCCACGATGGCGCGTGTCCGCAAGGCCATGGGGTTCCTCCCCCGCCGCTGACCACCCGGCGGGCGGTCGTGGGATCGCCGGCCGCTCGCAGTGTGTGCTGTCCGCGAGGCCGGCTGCTAACGGATGTTCGGAGGCGGCGACGCCCGAAGGTTGGCGAACTCCCCTGCGTGACGGATGATCGACTCGCCGAGCCGCCTCGTCATCGTCGCCCGCGTCGCGGCGAACGCCCATGGTTCGACCTGCGCGGCCAGGTCCGCCGCCATCGCCACCGCATGTTTCTCGACGTTCGAGCCGTGGACCGTGTCGAGGAATCCCACCTCGATCGCCTCGGCGGGCGTGTACAGCCGCGCGCTGTTCAGCGCCAACGTCACGTGTCGGCGGGACAACCGCGCCCGCGCCAGGCCCACCACCAACTCGGGAACGGGTATGCCTATGGCGACCTCGTTGAATCCGATCCTGAAGTCGCCGGCGAGGCCGACGCGCAGGTCGCTACACAGCAGGAGGACGGCACCCAGGGCGACGGCATGTCCGGTGCAGGCCGCCACCACCGGACAGCCGAACTCGGCGACGCGTAGGCAGACGTCGGTTGCCTTGTGAATCAGCACCATGGCCGGCTCCGAGCCGTCGCGCAGGACGTGGAGGTCCAGCCCGCCGGAGAACACCCCCGGCCGCCCGACAAGCACCACGGCTTTGGCGCGGCTCTCGGCGGCGTCCAGCGCCTCCCAGAGGCGGTCGAACACGTCGACGGTCAGCACGTTGGCCTTGCCGTCGTCGATCGTGATGACGGCGACAGAGTCGACGAAGCGAACGCTTACCACTTCTGACATGTCAAACTTCTCTCTTCGACAATCCTGTCCCGCGCGGAGGGAATGTCAGCATGGAGGTCACAATCGGACGCTAGAGCGCCAACGCGGCGGTCTCAAGTCCCGGGTTCTCAGCTCGGCGACGTTCGGCCCGGACGTGCCCTCGGGTGAGCGTCCGCGTAGACGCGGAAGAGCCGCTCGCGTGACACCGACGTGTAGATCTGGGTGGTCGTCACCTTGGCGTGACCCAGCAACTCCTGCACCACGCGGATGTCGGCGCCGTGGTCGAGGAGGTGCGTGGCGAAGCTGTGGCGCAGCACGTGCGGCGTGAGCGTGGCGGTAATTCCAGCCGACTCTCCGTGATGGCGCACGAGCTGGTACACGCCCTGGCGGCTCAGGCGGCTGCCACGCCGGTTCAGGAATACCGCCTCGGAGTCATCCCGGGATCGCCATCGCTCGGGCTCCATCTCGCCCCGGCCCGCCGGCGCCAGCCAGTCCCCCAGGGCGGCCCGCGCCAAGCGCCCCAAGGGTGCGACGCGCTCCTTGGACCCCTTGCCCAGCACGCGCAGCGACGCAGCTTCGAGATCCACGTCCCCCAGTGACAGTCCCACCAACTCCGAGACCCGCAGCCCCGTCCCGTAGAGCGTCTCCAGCACGGCCCGATCGCGCCGTGCCAGCGGACCCCCGCCACCCGGCGCGGCCATCAGCGCCGCCGCATCGTCCTCGCTCAGAGCCTTCGGCAACCCGCGGGGCACCCGCGGCAATTCCACGGTGACTGTGGGGTCGTCGGAACGCAGCTCCTCCAGCACCAGCCAGCGGTGGAAGTTTCGCACCGTGGTGAGTCCCCGTTTCGCCGTCGCTGCCGCCAACCCCACCTCCAACCGTGCCCGCACCCACGCAAGCACCCCGGCAGCGGTCACATCGCGGTGATCCCAGCCGCGGTCGGCCCCGAAGGCCAGGTAGTCGAGCAGATCGCGCCGGTAGGCGTCGACGGTGTTGGCGGCGCGGCCCTTGGAGACGACCAGCCAGTCCAGGTATTCCTCGGCTTCGACCGGCAGCCCCGAGGGGCTCACACCACCTCCACCGCCACCGCCGCCTCGTGGCTGAACTGCAGGCGGGGATTGCGCCCCTCGACACGGTCGAGCGCTGCGTCCATGAAGGCCGAGAACAGCGGCGCCGGGCGGTTGGGCCGGCTCTGGAACTCGGGATGCGCCTGCGTGCCGATCCAGAACGGGTGGCCCTCGAGCTCCACGAACTCCACGAGCAACCCGTCGGGCGACACGCCCGAGCAGGCGAGCCCCGCTTCCTCGAGCGGCTCCCTGTAGTCGGGGTTGAACTCGTAGCGGTGACGGTGGCGCTCGGACACCACCTCGCTGCCGTAGATCTCGGCCACCCGGCTGCCGGGACGTAGCTTGGCCACGTACGAGCCCAGCCGCATTGTGCCGCCCTTGTGGGTGATCTTGCGCTGCTCCTCCATGAGACAGATCACCGGGTGCGGCGTGCGGGGATCGAACT
>JAPPDX010000133.1 GCA_028824415.1 bacterium
AGATCACCGCATCCGGGTCGCTCTCCGCCACCGTCTCCGCGCAAGCCAGCGCCTTTTCGGGGTCGAACTCGCTGTCACAAATCGCGCCAACGTGCACGCCCGAAGCCGCCGCAGTGCTGCGGATCGAGTTCTCGATGAACTGGGAGAACTCCAACGCGGCCCAACCGCTCACCCAAGCGATCTCATAATCCGCAGACGCGCTACGGATCGACGGATCGAACGGCGCCGCCGGCGAACCACCGGCCTCGAACGTCGCCGTATCGAAGTTGTAGGTCCACGGGAACACCTCGTTCGGCGGCAAGCCACCCAGGATCCCGCCCGCAGGACCCGGCATCGCGTAGCCCGCGCCGTCCACTGTCAAGGTAAACGGACCACCGGGTGCCTCCGACGGCCCGCCTGCCGGGGCGCTGGGGCCGAGTGTGTGGATGGGGAAGCCGCTGGTGTCGTAGTACTCATCGACGTTGTCGCGGTTGATCCAGACGTGGTCGATGTGGATCTCTTGTGGCACGGCGCGTCCTTCGAGGATGTCGATGAGCGCGGCGACCGCGTACACGCCGTAGAGCTCGGGGAAGTACGCCACCGAACCCAGGTAGCGGGTCTCAGAGGCGGGCCCCTCGTTGAGGCGTTCCACGCCGTTGGGCTCGGCGCCGTGACCGGCGGCCACGCCGCTGCGCCCGGCCTGCTCCATCGCCCGGCTCATGGGCACCGCCACGACGTCGTCCAGGCTGGTCGCCAAGACGTGCTCGGCGCCGGGGTTGCCGGTCAGCCAGTCACTCGTGGACTGCAGGCCGTTCTCCGGAGAGCCGTCCACGTCGATGCGGTCCACGGGCACATCGCCGCCGCAGACGGCCTGCACGCCGTCGGCGAAGCCGCTGGTGCGCAGATCCGGCGCCTCACCCGCGGTGAGGTTCTGGGCCAACAGCACGTGCACGCCCTCACAGTTCCACGTCTCCAGTGCGTACAGGCCGGTGTTGATGCCCGCCAAAGCGCCCGACACGTAGTTGTTGGCGCCGAAGAAGATCGCGTTCGGGTGCCACACGTCGATGGTGATCACCGGAATACCCGCATCGTCGAAGACCTCCATGGAGGACTCCGCGGCCTCGGCGCGCCAGTTGCCGAAGATCACCGCATCCGGGTCGCTCTCCGCCACCGTCTCCGCGCAAGCCAGCGCCTTCTCCGGGTCGAACTCGCTGTCACAAATCGCGCCAACATGCACACCCGAAGCCGCCGCAGTGCTGCGAATCGAGTTCTCGATGTACTGAGAGAACTCCAACGCGGCCCAACCCGACACCCAGGCGATCTCATAATCCGCAGCCGCGGAACGGATCGACGGATCGAACGGCGCCGCCGGAGAACCACCGGCCTCGAAGGTCGCCGTATCGAAGTTATAACTCCACGGGAACACCTCATCAGGCGGCAACGCGCCCAAAATCCCCCCAGCAGGACCCGGCATCGCATACCCCGTGCCGCCCACATTCAACGTGAACGGACCACCCGGCGCATCCGACGGACCACCCGCATCAGCCGGCGGCGCAGGCGGCGCATCAGGCGGCGCTGCCGGCTCCTCAGCCGGAGGCGGCGGAGGCGGCGGAGCAGCCTCCTCCTCATCACCACACGAAGCGGCGATGAGGGCCACCGCCAAGGCGATGGCGAATGGTCGTATGAGCTTGCGGAGCATCATGGGTGCTCTCCTTTGTCCTCGGTGCGTCGGGGAAGCGGCGAGACGCCGACGTAGAACGGTGGCACCGCTCGGCGCGGACCCAGGTTCTCCTTCCCCTCGTACGGATCAGCACGGATGAGATCCCCGCTGATCCGAGCGAGCACTCTAGTGGTACCACGCCTTTATGGTCTACTTATCTCCTCTCGCTCGCCGTACGAATCCCTCCGAGGGCGCGTCGCCGGAGCACCGCGTAGAGTGCCGCCCCATGCGAATCACCTCAGTCGAAGCATTCCCGCTGCACTATCCCGAGCCCCACGACAGCAACAAGAGTCGCTACGTCACCATTGCCAAGGTCACGAGCACTGACGGCGCCGTCGGCTGGGGAGAGTGCATCGCACAGTTCCCCGAGGCTGCCCTGGCCACGAAGGTCGTCGTGGAGGAGGGATTCGCGCCGCTATTGATCGGCGAGGACGCCCGGGATGTTGAGCGGCTCTGGCAGGCCATGCGGGACCGCAGCTGGTGGTACGGCAACGGCGGCATCGCCAGCTTCGCCATCAGCGCGGTGGACATGGCTCTGTGGGACCTGAAGGGGCGGCTGCTCGACGTGCCGGTCTACGAGCTGCTCGGCGGCAAGCGAATGGATCGGATGCGGGCCTGCGCCAGCGTCATCTTCGACACCGAGGACCTGGACGCCACCGGCGAGGAGTTCGCCGACTACGCCTCCCGCGGCTACACGGCCGTCAAGGGAGGCTGGGGCAAGAGCCCGGAGACGTGCTTCGGGCGCGACCCGAAGCGCGACCTGGCCGTCGTGTCCACCATCCGAGAGGCAGTGGGGCCCGACATCGACGTGATCGTCGACGTGGGCACGCACGTCAGCTGGACGCCGTCGCACGCCATCGCCATGGCGCGAGCCTTCGAGCCGTACAACCTGTACTGGATCGAGGAGCCGCTGCCGCAGGACGACATCCAGGGCTACATCCGCCTCCGCGAGTCCATCCGCACGCCGGTCGCCACCGGCGAGAAGGAATGGACCCTGCGGGCCTTCAAGGAGCTCATCGAACTGGGCGCCGCCGACATCGTCATGCCCGACCCCGGCAAGGCCGAGGGCGTCACCGGATTCAAGAAGATCGTCGATTTCGCCGACGCCCACAGCGTGCGGTTCACGCCACACTCCTGGTCGAGCGCCATCAACACCGCGGCGGCGGCGAACCTCTACGCCAGTTGCGACAACGGCGTGGTGTTCGAGCTCAAGCCGAATCCCTCACCCATGCAGTACGAGTTGGTGACCGAGCCCATCGAGCAGGAAGGCGGCTGGGTGCCGATCCCGGAGGGGCCCGGCTGGGGTCTCACCATCAACCACGAGGTGATCGACCGCTACCTGATGCGTTAGCTCCGGTCCCCGTTTCTCGGGGATCTTGTGCCGGCCGGTCGGGGGCGGCGGTGGCCGTCGTCGGGAGCGTCTGGCGAAATCGCTCCGCCGGCCGGCCCCCGGCGCCCCCTCCCTCGGGCGTCTATCGCCGGCCGCATCAGGCCCCGAACAGGACTTGGGCCCGCGCCCAGGCAGCTTCGGCGCACTTGGCCCCTATGAGCCGGCCGGGGTAGTCGTCGACGGGTACGTGGATCCCGCCCCAGATCCGGGATCTCCCGGCCTCGTCCGCCGCGTCCTGGTACGCGGCCCACTGCAGTTCAAACGTGCGGGTCGGCCCCTCCTCGTGCAGGAACGAACCCTCCGCCACGACATGGCGGTGGATCCCGCCGGGGAAGAAGCGTGAACCCGTGAAGGCGGTGAGCACGTCGGCACCGGCCCGGCTGAACGCGGAGTGGCCCGACACGTATCCCGGGAAACTGGGGGTCACGAATGTGGGCTGCTGGTACGGCACCCATTCGACCGCCCGGATCCAGCCCACGCCCGACGTCTCTGTCCGGGGGTCCGCCGGCGACCCCCGCCACGCGTACACGGCGACCTCGCCGGTAAAGGCCTCCAGATGCGCATGGCGCTCGCCCGGACGAGCGCTGTTGGCCGTGATCCTCTCGATCAGGCCTTCGACGTGGGGCAATTCGTCGCGACCGCCGAGGTGCCTGATCATCGAGATCGGTCTCGTGTAGTCGTAGAGGCGCTTGGTCCCCCACGCGGCGACCGCTGCGTCGTGCAGGGCGCCGTTCAGCGTGAGATAGAGCTTCACGTCCCACTCCAGGCGGTCGACCGCGGCGCCGGTGCCTCCGATCGACAGGTCGCCGGACGCCCCTATCGCATCGGAGGTGTCATTGGCCAGCAGGTTCCAGTGTCCGGGCGGGGTCTCGCTGTCGGGACCGTCCGCCCAGTACTCCGCGATCGCCCGGGCGTAGTCCGCTTGGTCCACGATGTTGGCGTCGTAGGCCCGTCCGGTCGCAGGGTTGACAGCGTGGCCACTGCCCCCGTCGGTTCCCAGAGGGCTATTGCCCATTGTCGCCGGACTGGTGTCGATCGCCGCCACGCCGGCTTCGAGGCCGGCGCTGGCACGCACGACGTCCACGACCCCTTCGGTGAATGCTGGCTCCGTGATCAGCGGGGGTGGTCCGGGATCGAAGGGGAGCCCGGTCGCGGCGGCCGCCGGGATCGCGAACGTCTCAACACTGCCCCACTGGGCGCCCTCGTAGATCTGCTCGCCGCCGAGAGTTTGTAGACCTTGGGCGTCCAGCGCCGGCTCCAGAGTCAATGGTTGCCACCGGTTGGGGTCGACCATCACGGTGCCGGTTTCGGCAACCTCCAGGGGCGGGTTCGCCGAGCGGTATGACGGATCCTTGTAGTCGGAGCGTTCCAGGGATCCATCGTCGACGGTCGCCGCCAGCACGCCTCGGGCGACGCGCACCCCGATCGCAGCCGCGCTGTTCGAATCGATCCGATCGCCGTAGTCCAAACCGCAGGCCTCGGCGAGGACCGACCGGAGCGCTTCGAGGGTCTCAGGTCCTCCCACCGCATCGACGTAACGCTCCCCAAGGAAGACGAACGCGGCCAAGGAGACGGCGTCGTCACGCGCTCCGGCCGGATCCTCACTGGTGGCTTGCTCGTCGACGAACACCGCGGTCGAATCCGAGTCGAACGCCGCCCACGCATCCCACATCGCCGCCGAGAGGTGGTAGAGATTCCGCGAGTGCACCGTCGGAGTGGGATCGTCCCGCCGGATCGCCTCCAGGGCCAACTCGTGCCAAACACGGGCTGCCGAGCGAGGACCTTCGAACGAGCAGTCGCCGGCCGACACCGCGCCGGTGTCTGTGCTGCCGTCGTGGCCAAGAGTCCCGATCAGGCCACCGGTCAACGCGCCTGCAACCGCGGCGATCGCCAGCACCACGAGCACGCCGCGGCGCCTCACCAACCTCTCAACCCGCGCCCGCACCGCTCGACGGTCCGGTGTCCAGGAAGAGTCCTTCATTCTGTCCGGAAACTTACGGCAGGAAGCGATCCGGCGGACGCGGCCCGGTCGGGGGCGGCGGTGGCCGTCGTCGGGAGCGTCTGGCGAAATCGCTCCGCTGGCCGGTCCCCAGCGCCCCCTCCCTCGGGGGGTCCGTTGCCGGCTGGGCGGCTACGGGTCGGTGGGTGCCACCTGGTGCGAGGTGCCGTCGGCGGCGGAGGCGTAGGCGGCTTCCAGCATGGCGACGACGCGGGCGCCGAGGCGGCCTGGGGAGCGGTTGGTGCCACCGCCGATGACCTCGACCAGATTGTTGAGTGGGCCTTCCTCGGGATAGCTCGTGGAGTAGTCGCGACCTGCCGGGGCCGGCGGGCACGGGGGGCTCTGTTCGGTCGAGCCGTCAGCCCGGTACATCGCCAGTTGCTCGTTCATGACGTCGAAGAGGATGTGCCCGCCGGTGCCGTAGAGCCGGTACTCCAGGACCTCCTCCTGGGTGCGCACGGTCGATCCTGTGGAGCCGATGGTCCCCAGGCAGCCGCCCTCGAAGCGCACGCTGAGGGCGTCGACGAGGTCCACGCGCAGGTCGTGGTTGTGCATGTGGGCGAACACCGTGGCCGGCTCGAGGCCGGTCATGTGAAGCAGCAGGGCGCCGGAGTGTGTGATCTGGGTGACCCCTTGGCCTCCGCCGGACAGCGCCGGGTCGCTGTAGGTGTCCTTCCCGGTGGTGTTGACGGTGTAGCCCATCGCGTCTGCGACCAGCTCCACGTCGCCCCGGTACAACTCCCAGACGATGGAGGCAAACAGCGAGTGCACGTAGAGGAGTTCGCCGATGGCACCGGAGGCGATCCAGTCGCGTGCCCGGTTGACCTGCTCGTTGTAGTGCCAGGGATAGCCCACGATGATCTCACGGCCGCGCTCGGTGGCGATACGGAGCAGCTCTCGAGCGTGGTCGCTCGCCAGCACCATCGGCTTCTCGACGAGCACGTGCAGGTCGTGCTGCAGGGCATCCCGGGCGATCTCGAAGTGTCGGGTGTGCGGCACAGCCACGACCACGCCGTCGAGTTCCTCGGCTCGCAGCATCTCACGGTGGTCGCCGTAGCTGGTGGGTGGGGCGAAGGCGTCAACTGCTCGGGAGCGGTTCGCCTCGTCGGGGTCGGCGATGGCGACAAGGTCCGCGGCCGGGTTGGCGGCGATGGCGGGGAGATGCGCCCGTGTGGCCCACCAGCCCGTCCCGATGACTCCAATGCGTGCGGTCATGGCCCTCCTCCCTCGGGGGGACTGTTCCTTCGATGCGTGCCGGCCGGCGAGGTGCTCAGCCGTGGGGGCCGGCGACGATCCCGGCGTCGTGCAGTTGTCCGATCTCGCTCCCCGAGAGTCCGAGGCATTCGGCGAGAACCTCGTCGGTGTGCTGGCCGAGACGGGGCGCGGGAGCCGGATCGTCGAGGTCGAGTCCGTCGAACCGCAGTGGTGACCGGGCCTCCAGGACGCTGCCCACGCCCGGATGGTTCACCGGGGCGAACAGTGGGTTGGCGGCCGAGCAGCGGGGGTCTTCGTCCACGAGCTCCGCGAAGGTCCGGTAGGGGCCCCAGCAGACGCCGTGACGATCGAACGTGTCGGCCACCTCGGCGAAAGTCAGCCGGGCGCACCAGTCCTCGATCACCTCGAAGATGCGATCGCGGGCCAGGAAGCGGTCACCCTCCGAGCGTGCGAGGTCGAGCCCTGTCTCGGATTCCAGAGCGGCCATCGCGTCGGTCATCTCGCACGCGGTGCACAGCGCGTGCCACTGCTTCGGGCTGATCGCAACCGCGATCACCCGCCGCCCGTCGGCGCAGCGGAAGTCCCGGCCGAGGGCACCGTAGAGGTCATTACCGATGCGGGGGCGCTCGGTCCGGAGTAGCTGTGCCTCTGCCACGTGGCCCAGCGCCGTGACCACCCCGAGCGCCACGTCGGACAAGGCCAGCGTGACGAGTTGCCCGTCGCCGGTACGACTCCGGCGGCGCTCGGCGGCGAGGAGGCCCAGAGCCGCGGTCTGGCCGCAGATCACATCCCAGGCCGGAAGCACGTGGTTGACCGGTCGGTACTCAAGCGAGCCCGCCCCGGCTTCGGGCGGGCTGGCGATGTGTCCGGTGACCATCGGATAACCGACGGCGCAGTTGACCGTGTAGTCGACCGCGGTGGTGCCGTCGTGATTGCCGGTGATGGCGATCATGATGAGGTCGTCCCGGCGGGAGCGGAGTGCCTCGTAACTCATCCAGCCTGTAGCCGGGAAGTTCGTGAGGAAGATGCCCGCCCCGGGGCCGGGCGCGCAGATCAACTCGCGCAGCAGTTCGCGGCCCGCGCCGGAGCGCATGTCCACCTGCAGCGATCGCTTGCCCTTGTTGAGGCCCGCCCAGTAGAGGCTGGCGCCATCGGGGGTGACCGGCCAGCGACGGTAATCGAGACCGCCCCCGATGGGGTCGAAGCGGATCACGTCGGCACCCAGCTGGGCGAGGGTCATCCCTCCGGAGGGGGCGGCGACGAAGGCGGATCCTTCCACCACTCTCAGACCCTCGAGAACGTCGTGCACCCCCGGCACCTCCCTCTGCGCGCTGCACGCATTGTGCCACCCGGTTCGGTTCTGCAACCGCCCAATCTCCCGCGATGCGCCGGTCGGCCTGACCGCGCCGGGTCTTCACCGGGCCAAATCAGGTCGGGAGATGCAGGGCCTCGTACGCTTGCAGGTCCTCCACAGCGGCGCACGCTCGTGCCAACCAGGTGTCGATGACGTGGCGCGGCGCGGCCTCAAGCGCCAGCGTGACAATGACCGCCTCGAGCGCGTAGGCGGCGTGGCGCCGGTAGGCCTCGCGTGCCTCGCCCGGGTCCAGTTGCGGGCCTCCTGCGGCGCGCAGGCGACGCCGGTAGCGGTCCAACAACAACCCCTCTCCGGCGCGGCGGTCATCGGAGTCGAGCGCCAGCGCGCAGAAGTAGGCCACGTCGCGCGCCCACTGCCCGGCGCGCACCATCTGCCAGTCCAGGAAGATCGGCTGATCCTCGGCCCCGAAGGCGAGATTGCCGATGTGGCAGTCGTTGTGGACGAGGGTGTGCGGTGGCTCCGTGAGCTTCTCGTAGACCATCCTGTGGTGCCGGGCGGAGCGCAGCGCGCCGGCCGCCAGCCGCGGCTCGACCTGCGAGCCGGCCAGTTCCAGCCCGCGCCTCAGCAGCGGGAGCCGCAGCCAGGCCCCGAGGGTGCGCTCGCGATCGACCTGTGCCAGGAGCCACCCGCCGGCGGTACCGCGTTGGGGACGGCCCCAACCGAAGGCGTGCAGGTCGGCGAGGGATTCGATCACCATGAGCGCCTGGCGAGCCGTGCAGGCGTCGCTGGAGGCCGGAAGCTCGGCCGAGCCGGTCAGATCCTCCAGCACGAGCATGAAGCGGGTGCCGTCGTGGCGGGCGTGCAGGCATTCGGGGACCCGCAGCGGGACGCCGGCCGCCAGCGCCCGGTAGAAGCGGACCTCGCTGGCGGTAAGACCGGCCGCCTCGACCACGAGCCGCGTCGCCGGCACCGGTGACGGCGTCTTCACGAACACCGACCGTTGGCCGCCGCGGGCCAGGTGCACCTCGGCCCGAAGGTGTCGAGTGGTGTGTGAGCCCTCGCCGAGGCGCTCGATCCGCCGGACCATCCCGAGGGGGCCATGCAGCGCGCGGCGGAGTTGGGCTTCGAGGGTCTCGCTCGTGCCGAGCGCGATGTCCGCGCTCACGCGGGCCGCGGCTGCGAGCAGGTCGCGCATCGCCGCTCTCAGCGAACCCTGCGCCAGATGGTGCCGCCGGGTGTGTCCTCGAGTTCGATCCCCTCGTCCGCCAACTTGGCGCGGATCCGGTCGGCCGTCGCATAGTCCCGGGCTGCGCGCGCCGCTTCTCGCTGCTCGATGAGTTGGTCGACGCTCCCGGAGTCGTCGCCATCCTCGCCGGCAGCACGGGCCCGCGTTTGCGAGCCCACCCCGAGGCCGACGGCGTCACACAGTTCGCGCACGGTCGCCAGTGCCGCCGCGGCTCCGGCTGCGTCGCCGGCGTCGAGGCAGACGTTCCCCTGGCGGAGCAGGTCGAAGATCACCGCCACCGCGGCAGGCGTGCCCAAGTCGCCGTCCATGGCCTCGATGAAGTCGGCGCGGGCGGTCGCCGTGGAGACCTGGTCCGGAGCGGGGAGGTCGCCGAGCGCGTCGACGCGCCGGGCGAAAGCATCGAGGCGACCGATTCCGGCGGCCGCGCCGGCCAGCACCGCCTCGTCGATCTCCGTCGTCGAGCGGTAGTGGGCCTGCAGCATCGCCAGGCGCAGCGCCCGCGGATCGTGCAATGCCAGGACGTCGGCCAGCGTCCGGAAGTTGCCGGCGGACTTGGCCATCTTCTCCCCGCCCACGTTGACCATCGCCGAGTGCATCCAGAGCCGGGCGAAACGACGGCCAGCGGCCTCGGCCTCGGCTCGCTCGTTCTCGTGGTGCGGGAAGATCAGGTCGGATCCGCCGCCGTGAATGTCGAAGCCGTCGCCGAGCAGCCTCAGTGACATCGCCACGCACTCGATGTGCCAACCCGGCCGCCCAGGCATCCAGGGCGCCTCCCAGGTGGGTTCGCCCGGCTTGGCCGCCTTCCAGAGAGCGAAGTCCAGCGGATCGCGCTTGCGCTCGTCGATCGCCACGCGGGCCCCGGCACTGTCCCGGAGCTCGTCGGGGCGACGATGAGGGAGGCGGCCGTAGTCGGGGTAGCGGTCGACGTCGAAGTACACGCCGGCCCCGTCGATGACGTATGCCGCACCCTTTTGCACCAACTCGTCCACGAACTCGACCATCTCGATGATGTACTCCGTCGCACGCGGTCGCTCGTCGGGCTCTGCCACGCCGAGGGCGGCGGTCTCCCGGATGTACACGTCGGTGAAGCGAGCCGCCACCTGCTCCTCGGTGCTCCCCTCCGCGGCGGCCCGGGCGATGATCTTGTCGTCCACGTCGGTGATGTTGCTGACCATCCGGACGCGGAGACCTCGCCAGCGCAGGTAGCGGCACAGCACGTCGTAGGTCAGCGCCGTCCGGGCGTGACCCAGGTGTGGCACGTCGTACACCGTCGGCCCGCAGACATAGATCGAGACCTCGCCGGGTTTGCGGAGCCGCAACTCGACCACCTCGCGATCGATCGTGTCGTACAGGCGGATCACGGTGCTCACCGTACCGGCACGACGACTTACCCGTCCCCAGTGATCATCGGCGACTCATCCATCTCGCATGGAATCTCGCGTGCTCATTCGGGTGCCGGGTGACGGACCGAGACGGGCAACAGAGTGTCCACATTGCCGCGCAAGGAATGGAACTGTTCCAGATTAGGATCGCTGCGATTCCGTGCGTGGCCGCTGCGGGCTGCGGACACGAAACTTAGGGAGGGAATATGCGTTCAAGACGAAAGAGTTGGTGGATCGTCACCGCCGTAGCCGTGACGATCGCCCTGGTCGCCGCTTCGTGTGGTGATGACGAGGGGGAGGACACGGCTGCCGCTCCGCCGCCCCCGCCTGCTGAAGAACCGGCGGCACCACCGGAAGCGCCGCCGGATGCGCCGCCTGCGCCGCCGGCTGATGCGGGTGGTCCGTCGGATGCGCCGGGTGGTCCGTTCACGTTGAATGTGGGCGGCACGGGGTATGCGATGCCGGGTCCTGCTGGGGGGATTTTGGGCGCGTTGCCGCCTGATGAGGTGTTCCCGTGGAGTTATAACTTCGATACGGCGACCTTCGAGGCCGGTGGTTCTCCGGCGGCGCCGTTCGATCCGTCGATCCGTTCCGCGGCTGCGGATTATGAGATCGCCTGGGTGTCGGGTTGGGCCGCGTTGGAGTTCTCTCAGTACATCGAGAACTCGATTCGCAGCACTGCGGCGGCTTCGGGTGTGCATGTTGGCGCGATTTGTGACAGCGAGTTCGACCCGGAGAAGGCGCTGGCTTGCGCGGAGACGGTGGCGGAGAGCGACCCGGATGCGGTGATCTTCGGCAACTGGCGCGCCGAGGCCGCGGAGTCCTCCATGGAGGTCTTCGACGATGCGGGTATTCCGGTGATCACCATCGACGTGTGGCACCCGAACGCGATCTTCTTCGGCGCCAACAACTACGTGTCGGGCGCTTTGGCGGGCATCAACACCGGCCTGTACGCACTGGAGACGTGGAACTGTGAGGGCGTGCACGTGCTGTTGGCCCAGAACCTCACCGCGGGTGAGGCGCCGGATCTGCGCACCAGCGGCTTCGCCGACGGCGTGCAGGCCGTCTGCGGCGGCGATGTGCCCGTGGACCGCATCGACGTGGACGGCTCTCCGGAGAACGGCCTGCAGTCCACGAGTGACTGGCTGACCGGCAACCCCGGCGCCGAGCACGTCTTGGCGACCAGCCTGGACGACGTCGTGGCGGTGCCCATGAGCCGGGCGATGGAGCAGGCCGGGCGCAGCGGCGTGGCCGCCGGTCACGGCGCCGAGCCCAACGGCGTGGAACGCCTCAACGAGGGGCCCGCCTCTGAGACCCGCTACCTGGGTTCGGTGGCGTACTTCCCCGAGCTCTACGGCGTGTACGCGGTCGCCGCGCTCATCGACATCCTCGAAGGACGCGCCGTGCCACAAGAGATCCACATCGACCACGTCTGGATCAACCGCGACAACGTCGATGAGTACTACGACACCAGCGGCTTCCCCATCCACACACTCGGCCCCAGCGCCCCGGCAGGCGGGCCGTCGGAGGCACCCGGTGGTCCGTTTACCTTGACAGTGGACGGCGCGGGCTACGCGATGCCGGGTCCTGCGGGCGGGATCCTGGGTGGCTTGCCGCCGAACGAGGTGTTCCCGTGGACCTACAACTTCGATACGGCGACGTTCGAGGCCGGTGGTTCGCCGGCGGCGCCGTTCGATCCGTCGATCCGTAGCGCGTCTGCGGATTATGAGATCGCTTGGGTGAGCGGTTGGGCCGCGTTGGAGTTCTCCCAGTTCATCGAGAACTCGATCCGCAGCACTGCGGCGGCTTCGGGCGTGCACGTTGGCGCGATTTGTGACAGCGAGTTCGACCCCGAAAAGGCGCTGGCTTGCGCGGAGACGGTGGCGGAGAGCGACCCGGATGCGGTGATCT